>NZ_KE148542.1:28994-55500 GCF_000410635.1 Comamonas sp. B-9 | reverse complement strand
AGCTTGGCCTGCACATCGGCGGGCGTCTTGGTGGGGGCGAACAGGCCAAACCACGAAGTAGCCTCGTAGCCGGGCACGCCGGCTTCGGCAACCGTTGGCACATCCGGCAGCTCGGGCGAGCGCTTGGCGGTGGTCACCGCCAGCGGGCGCAGCTTGCCAGAACGCACATGCTGGATCGCAGAGGGCATGTTGTCAAACATGATCGCAATCTGGTTGCCCAGCAGGTCGGTCACGGCCGGCGCGCTGCCCTTGTAGGGGATGTGGATCATGTCGACCTTGGCCATCATCTTGAACAGCTCACCGGAGAGGTGGATGGAGCTGCCGCTGCCCGAGGAGCCAAAGTTCACCTGGCCGGGGTGGGCCTGGGCGTAGCTGATCAGCTCCTTGACGTTCTTGAAAGGCTGCGCAGGGTTGGCCACCAGCAGGTTGGGCACATTGGCCACGCGGGTCAGCGGCACAAAGTCTTTGTTGGGGTTGAAGGGCATCTTCTTGTAGAGCCATTCATTGATCGCATGCGTGCCCACGGTACCCATGAAGATGGTGTAGCCGTCGGCCGGCGCACGCGCTGCAAACTGGCCGCCGATATTGCCACCGGCACCGGCGCGGTTGTCGATGATGACCGGCTGGCCCAGCTCCTCGCCCAGCGACTGGCCGACGATGCGGGCCAGGATGTCGGTGGTGCCACCGGCCACAAAGGGCACGACCATGGTGATGGGCTTGTTCGGGAAGGCCTCAGCTGCAAAGGCTGCTGGCAGCAGGGCGGCGCCCAGGCTGGCAGCGGTGATGGCTTGCAGCACGGTGCGGCGGGCGTTGAGGCGGATGGTGTTCATGGGTATCTCCAAAGCAAGGTGAAAAAGGCTGCCACTTGTTTTGTCAATGCTTGTTGGGTCTCGCGTGACAGCCGGAGGAAGGGAAGGTCTGGCCCGGTTTATGGCCAGAACAGGGAGGAGCCGATGTAGATGGCCCCCACGACGAACATCGAGACCACGGTGTAGCCCATGATGTCCTTGAGCTTGAGCTTGGACAGCGCCAGCGCCGGCAGGATCCAGAAAGGCTGCACCAAGTCGTTCCAGCCATTGCCCAGCATCACCGACATGGCGGTGTGGGCCTGCGATGCGCCCAGGGTCTTGGCCGCTTCGATCATGAAGGGGCCTTGCAGCACCCAGTGGCCACCGCCCGAGGGCGCAAAGAAGTTGATGAAGAAGGAGCTCACCAGGCCCCACAGCGGCAGGGTGTAGGCGGTCGAGAAGCTCACAAACACATGGGCGATCGATTCGACCAGGCCCGAGGCATGCATGATGGCCATGATGCCGGCGTAGAACGGGAACTGCAAAATGATGCCGCCAATGGTCTTGACACCTTCATTGACCTTTTCCACATATTTCATCGGCGTGCCCAGCAGCAAGATGCCCAGGAACAGGATGAAGAAATTGATCATGTTCAGATCCAGGCTGCCGTTCTGCATGAAGTGCATCGCCACAAAGGCCATGCCGGTCAGGCCAATCAGCCAGCTCAGGATGCGGCTGTTGTTCAGGCGGCCGGCAAAGGTCTTTTCATCGCCCAGCAGGTTGGCGGCCGATGGGCCCTTGGCCTCTTCGTTGCTGGCCAGCTCGGGGCTGATTTCGGTGATCTTCTCACCGGCCTTGGGGTGCATCGCGGCATTGATCAGCGGCAGCACGATCAGCACGGCCAGGGCCGTGAGCAGGATGTGGGGCGAGAAGATGGTTTCGCTCAGCGGGATGATGCCCATCTGCTTTTCAAAGCTGTGGCCCTTGGTGGAGATCAGCACCGGAATGGTCGCCGACAGCCCCAGGCTGTACATCGTAAAACCCGTGTAGGCCGAGGCGATGATGAGCGGGTAGTGCACGCCCTTGACGCGCACGGCCAGCTTCTTGGCCATGATGCCGCCAATCACCAGACCGAAACCCCAGTTGAGGTAGCTGCCCACGCAGCCCACGACGGTGGCCATGATGATGGCGCCACGCGGCGTGTGCACCATGCCGGCAATGCGGTTGAGGAAGCGGTCCACCACCGGCGCGGCGGCCAGCACATAGCCCATCACCAAGATCACCGCCATCTGGGTGGTGAAGGCCAGCAGGCTCCAAAAGCCCTTGCCCCAGTCCTGCACCACCAGGTTGATGGGCCGGCTCTCCACAGCAAAGGCCAGCACCATGGTCAATAGCGTCAGCAAGATCGCGAACACAAAGGGGTCGGGCAGATACTTGCGCATCAGCTCGGTGAAAAAAGCGGTGATTTTTGACATCAATGTCTCTTGTTATCGGTGGTTGGAGCAAAGGGGGGCCGGTACCAGACAGGCCCACGAAAAAATTTAGACCGGTGCCACGCCCACGGTCATGCCGCCGCAGACATAGAGCGCCTGGCCGGTGACAAAACCGCTGCGCTCGTCGAGCATGTAGGCCACGGCATGGGCCACGTCATCGGGCGTGCCCACACGCTTGACGGGCACAGACTGGATGATCTTTTGCGTGCGCTCGGCACCCGGCGGGTTGGCCTTGTCGAACAGCTCGGTACGGATGGGGCCGGGGCCAATCGCATTGGCGGTGATGCCCCATTGACCCAGCTCCAGCGCCCAGACGCGGGTCATGCCGATCAGGCCGGCCTTGGTGGCAGCGTAGGCGGTGCGCAGGTCCTTGCCCAGCGCAGCGCGCGAGGACATGTTGACGATGCGGCCAAAGCGCGCCTCCTGCATGCCCGGCAGCAAGGCCTGCATGCACTGGAAGGCGCAGCGCAGATTCAGCGATACGGCCAGATCAAATTCGGCCAGAGTCTGGCTGGCGGCGTCGTTGGGCACCACGATGCCGACGTTGTTCACCAGGCGGGTGATGGGGCCGCCAGCGAGCGCTTCGCCCAGCGCGCGCGCCGTGTCTTCGGCGCTGCTGAGGTCGGCCTGGATCGCGACAAAGCCTGCCGGCACCTGGTCAATCTGGCGGTCGATGATGACCGGGTCATAGCCATCGGCATGGCAGCGCAGCGCAGCGGCTGCACCAATGCCGGCGCCGCCGCCGGTGATGAGCACGCGGGGGCGTGCGGGAGTCGATGGGGTCGATGGAGTGGACATAGCAGTTTCCAAGAAAGGCGTCACAGGCAGCACTGGCCGGCCACATAGGCCTTGCGCCAGCGCGTGATGCGCACCTGGGCAAACAGTGCAGCCTGGTAGAAGGGATCGGATTCGATAAAGGCCTGGGCTGCTTCGCGCGTGTCCAGGTCCACCACATAGAGGCCACCGCCCATGTCGCTGCCGTCGTCCTGCAGCTTGGCGCCGCAGGCCAGCAGCAGCTCGGCGTTGCGCGCCAGAAAGTCCAGATGCGCCGGGCGGTGGGTCTGGCGCACGGCCTGGTGTTCGGGCTTGTCGAAAGTCTCAATGATGTAGGGCATGGTGGCTCCGGGGTAGGGCGCGGCAGGCGTGCTTAGGACGGCTGCCGCTGTAAAACGGGTCTCTGAATGCCGGTCTCAGACCGTGGCAATCGGGGTCACAGGCGAGGCAATGGCGCCGGGCAGGTTCAGCGGTGGGGCGGTCAGCAGAAAGCGGCTGCGGCCATGGGCACGCAGCCACTGCGCCAGCGGCGTCAGGTGCCAGAGCTCACCCAGGTGCAGGCCCAGCTTGAACAAACAGTGCTCATGCAGCGGCAGCGCGGCGCAGCAATCGGCACCGGGCTGGGCCGGATGGGCTTCGACGGCATAGTTGTCGGCAGCGATCACGGCGATCTGGCTGTCGCTGATCCACTGAAGCAGCTTCTCGTCGCGGCCATTGAGCACCGCGCAGCTGTTGTTCAGCACCACCGGGTCGGGGTTCTTCTGCATCGCCAGCACGGCCTGGGCAAAGCCGGTGTGCAGGCAGAGCATGTCGCCGGGCTCGATCTCCAGCCGGTCGGCCTCGATCACGCGCATCCACTCGTCGTAACCGATCAGGCTGCGGGCATCGCCGTAGTGCGCATGCAGGTCCAGCATCACGCCCCGGCCTTGCACGCCGTTCTGCGCCATGCCCTCGATGCCCAGCGCCTTGGCGCAGCTGGTGCTGCCGCTGCTCTCGGCCGTGGGCATGCCGGTGTCGCTGACCAGCAGCGGCCCCAGCACATCGCGGCCAGCAGCAAAACCGTTGTAGTAGAGCGGCTCGGGCACACCGTCGCCATTGGCATCGAACAGCTGGCCGGCATGGGCCAGGCCATCCCACTGGGTGGAATACTGCAGCGACAGCACGGCCATGTCGTCCGACAGCACATCGGTGCGGCCGGGCTCCAGGTCGCCCAGCAGGCAGTTGAAATTGACCAGGCCCTTGCGCTGCAGCGGGCGCAGCACAGGCGGCTTGCGGTTGGGGTTGAGCGCGCTGCCGCCGGGGTAGTCGAGCGGCAGGCTGAGTGAAAAGCGCAGGCCTTCCTGCACCTCGGCCACGCCCTGGCGCACCTTGGCGGCCGTCAACAGGTTGAGGCGGCCCAGCTGGTCATCGGGGCCGAAGTCGCCCCAGGTCGATCCTGCAGGGCGCTGCTTCCAGCGTGGATTGGCATCGGACATGCTTGTCTCCTTGGTTGAGGAAGGGCTGCAGCGAGCGGTTGTTGTTCTTGGTACCCGTCTGCATGGTTTGAGGCTTTGCCTCAGTGTTTTTGCAAAAAGCTGCCCAGTGCCAGGTCAAAGGCCTGGGGCACTTCGAGGTTGGACAGGTGCGAGGCCGGCACGGTCGCCAGCTCCGAGCCGGCGATGGCGGCATGCATGGCCTGGGCATCGGCCACCGTGGTGACCGGGTCGGCGCTGCCGCCAATCAGCAAGGTGGGGGTCTGGATGCGGGCGATATCGGCACGCAGGTCCTCCACAGCCAGCGCTTCGCAGCAGCTGGCATAGCCTTCGGGGGCAATGCCGGCAATCCAGGCCTGGGCGGCCCGCACCACCTGGGGCTGGCTGGCGATAAAGCCTTCGGTGAACCAGCGGCTGGGCGATGAATCGGCCAGGGTCTGCATGGCGGCCGTGCCATTGGCACGCACCAGCGCAGCGCGGTCGCGCCAGCCGGCTTCGGCGCCAATCTTGGCCGCGCTGTTGGCCACGGTGATGCTGCGCATGCGTGCGCCGGCATGCACGCCCAGCCAGAGCCCGGTAAGGCCGCCCATCGAGATACCGCAGAAATGGGCCTGCTCGATGCCCAGGCTGTCCAGAATGGCCAGCACATCGCCGCCCAGTTGTGCGAACTGGTAGGGGCCTGGGCTCAGCACGCTGGCGCCGTGGCCCCGGGTGTCATAGCGCAGCACGCGGTACTGGCTGCTGAAGGTACGGGCCTGGGCATCCCACATGTCCAAGGTGGTGCCCAGCGAGTTGGAGAAAACCAGCACCGGCGCGCCCTCAGGGCCTTGCAGATCGATGTTGAACATGCCGGTCGCAGTGGTGATTTGTTGTGTTGCCATGGCGTTCTGTCCTTCAAAAAGTGCCCCTGCATCGCTGCGCGGGCGTGGCTGCGCCAAGGTGGGCGAGGCAGCAGCGCTGGTGTTGGGGGGGAGGGTGTCGGGGGGATGCGGGGCAAGGCGCGGCCTTGGCAGGCCCGCGCTTGCCGCCGCAGTGGGCGTCAGACTTTTTCGAGAACCACGGCAATCCCCTGGCCCACGCCGATGCACATGGTGCACAGCGCGTAGCGGCCACCCAGTGCATGCAGCTGGTTGACGGCGGTAGTGGCCAGGCGTGCGCCCGATGCGCCCAGCGGGTGACCCAGCGCAATCGCGCCGCCCCATTGGTTGACGCGCTGGTCGTCATCCGCAATGCCCAGGTCGCGCAGCACAGCCAGGCCTTGGGCGGCAAAGGCTTCATTCAGCTCGATGACATCCATGTCAGCCAAGCTCAGGCCGGCCAGTGCCAGCACCTTGCGCACGGCAGGTGCAGGGCCAAAGCCCATGATGCGTGGGGCCACACCGGCCGTCGCCATGGCCACCACCCGGGCACGCGGGGTCAGGCCGTATTGCTGGGCGGCTTCTTCATTGGCCAGCAGCAAGGCGCAGGCGCCGTCGTTCACGCCCGAGGCATTGCCGGCCGTCACGGTGCCGCCTTCGCGCACCACGCCCTTGAGCTTGGCCAGCGCTTCGATCGTGGTGGCGCGGGGGTGCTCGTCCTGGCTGATCACCAGTGCATCGCCCTTTTTCTGCGGAATGGTCACGGCCACGATCTCGCGGGCCAGGTGGCCGGCAGCGATGGCCGCTGCGGCCTTTTGCTGCGAGGCCAGGGCCATGCGGTCCTGGGCGTCGCGCTCGATCTTGAAGTCGTCGGCCACGTTCTCAGCCGTCTCGGGCATGGAGTCCACGCCGTACAGCGCCTTCATCTGCTTGTTGACAAAGCGCCAGCCAATGGTGGTGTCGTAGACGGCATTGTTGCGGCTGAAGGCGGATTCGGCCTTGGGCATCACAAAGGGTGCGCGGCTCATCGATTCCACACCCCCCGCGATCATCAGGCGTGCTTCGCCGGACTTGATCGCGCGGGCAGCGGAGCCCACGGCATCCAGGCCCGAGCCGCAGAGGCGGTTGACGGTGGCGCCGGGCACCTCGATGGGCAGGCCCGCGAGCAGGCTGGACATGCGGGCCACATTGCGGTTGTCTTCGCCGGCCTGGTTGGCGCAGCCGTAGATGACATCGGTCACGGCCGTCCAGTCCACACCGGGGTTGCGCTCCATCAGCGCCTTGATGGGCACGGCGCCCAGGTCATCGGTGCGCACACCGGCAAGCGCGCCGCCGTAGCGGCCAAAGGGGGTGCGCACAGCGTCGCAGATATAGGCGTTGGTCATGGTGGTCTCCTTGGATGAATACAGATCGGCGCTGCGCTTAGAGCAGGCTCAGGCCAATCATTTTTTCGAGTTCGGCCTTGTCCAGACCGTCAACGGTGTCGATGAGCTTGAGGCCTCGGGGCGTGACCTCGATGGTGGCCACATCGGTGTAGATGCGCTTGACGCAGCCAATTCCGGTCAGCGGATAGCTGCATTGCTTGACGATCTTGCTCTCGCCCTTCTTGGTCAGCAGGTCCATCATTACCCAGGTCTGTTTGGCACCAATGGCCAGGTCCATCGCGCCGCCCACGGCCGGAATGGCACCGGCCTCACCCGTGCTCCAGTTGGCCAGGTCGCCGTTCTCTGCCACCTGGAAAGCGCCGAGCACGCAGATGTCGAGGTGACCGCCGCGCATCATCGCAAAGCTGTCGGCATGGTGGAAAAAGCTGCCACCCGCCAGCAAGGTGACGGGCTGCTTGCCGGCGTTGGTGAGGTCATAGTCTTCCTCGCCAGCGGCGGGTGCCGGGCCCATGCCCAGGATGCCGTTTTCCGACTGCAGGATGACTTCGCGGTCCTTGGGGATGTGGTTGGCCACAGCCGTCGGCTGGCCAATGCCCAGGTTCACGTAGGCGCCATCATGGATGTCCTGCGCCACGCGGGCGGCCAGTTCGTCTTTCGTGCGTTTTTGGTAGCTGCTCATGGTCTTGTCTCCTGCTTCAGGCTGTTTTTTTGAAGCCACCGGCTTGCGTGGCAACGCGCTCGATCTTGATGACCTGGTTGACATAGATGCCAGGGGTGACCACGGCCTCCGGGTCGAGCTGGCCCAGCTCCACGATCTCATGCACGGTGGCCACGGTGTACTTCGCCGCAGTAGCCATCACCGGGCCAAAGTTGCGGGCCGATTTGCGGTAGGTGAGGTTGCCCCAGCGGTCGCCTTGCTCGGCCTTGATCAGCGCCACGTCGCCATAGATGGGGTACTCCAGCACATAGTGCTTGCCATTGATCTCGCGCGTTTCCTTGCCCGCGGCCAGCTCGGTGCCGTAAGCGGTGGGGCAGAAGAAGGCGCCGATGCCGGCACCTGCCGCGCGCATGCGCTCGGCCAGATTGCCCTGGGGCACCACTTCGAGCTCGATCTTGCCGCTGCGGTAGAGCTCGTCGAACACATAGCTGTCGACCTGGCGCGGAAAGCTGCAAATGATCTTGCGCACGGCGCCGGTCTTGAGCAGCGCCGCCAGGCCCGTGTCGCCATTGCCAGCGTTGTTGTTGACCACCGTGAGATCGCGCGCACCTTGCGCGATCAGGCCATCAATCAGGGCTGCGGGAATGCCGGCGGTGCCAAAGCCGCCGATGAGCACGGTCGAGCCGTCCTGGACGCGGCTGAGGGACTCGGCAATCGAGTCCGAAATCTTGTTGATCATCTTGTCTCCTGGTTCTGAACACGGGTCGCAACAGGCTGCTGATCCCGCTGCGGCATGGTCGCGCTGCGCTGGGGCAGTGCCTGTACCGCGTGCGACAAATGCAATGCCGAGGCTGCCTGCGCGAAACCTGGGAATGCATTTGAGAGGATCGGCGGCCTTTGGTAGGGCTCTTGAATGAAATGTTCGTATATAGAACATTAGTTCGCTAAAAGAATTATAGACTGCCTGATAATCCGCTACCCGATGTCCCTGCGATTTGCTTTTGTATTGCCTGGGACCCGCTCCACGCCAACGACCAAGATTGCGGCCTATGAAAGAAGAAGACCCGACCCTCCGCCCCAGCGACAGCTATGTGCAGTCCTTCGCGCGCGGGCTGGAGGTCATCCGCAGCTTTGGCGCGGCAGCGCCCCGCCAGACCCTGACAGAAGTGGCCGAGGCCACCGGCATGACGCGGGCCGGGGCGCGCCGCATTCTGCTGACCTTGCAGACCCTGGGCTATGTGCGGGTGGAGGGCCGTTTGTTTGCGCTCACGCCGCGCATCCTGGATCTGGGCTTTGCCTATCTGTCGTCGATGCCGGTCTGGAACTTGGCCCAGCCGGTGATGGATGCACTGGTCGAGCAGACGCACGAGTCCTGCTCCATCGCCGTGCTCGATGGCCAGGATGTGGTCTACGTGTTGCGCGTGCACACGCACAAGATCATGAGCACCAACTTAGGCATGGGCTCGCGGCTGCCGAGTTTTTGGACCTCGCTCGGCCGGGTGCTGCTGGCCGAGCTGCCGCCGCAGGAGCTGCAGCCCTTGCTGGAGGGCCGCGACCGCACGATGTTCACCCGCTTCACCCTCCAGGACGATGCCCAGCTGCTGGCCGAGCTGGCCCAGGTGCGCGCGCAGGGCTGGTGTCTGCTCAACCAGGAGCTGGAAGAGGGCCTCACCTCGGTGGCAGCTCCTATCCGCAATGCCAGCGGCCAGGTGGTGGCTGCGATGAACATCAGCGGCCAGGCCAACCGCACGACGCCCGAGATCATGCAGGGCGAGCTGCTGCCCCAGCTCTTGCAGGCGGCCGGGCGCGTCTCGGGCCTGCTGGGCTACCAGCCGGGTCGGGGCATCGGCGGCAAGATAGCACCACGCTGCTGAGCGGCGGGCGCCGCTGCGCGCTTGGGCTCCAGCCTCATCGTTCCCCCATCGCTTTGATGCGCCCAGGCCGGTCGCAGGCTGCGGCTCGCCATGCCCTGGCCCCGGTAAGCCCTCTGTTGCTGGGGGCATTTCTCTGCTTTGAGCCGAGCCAAGCGCGGCCTGCGACGGCGCGCAGACAGCCCATGCGCTGCAGTTGCGGCGTTTCTTAACAAAACCTGAAGGCGCGTTAAGAAATCGCCTACTGTGGCTTTGTTGCTGCCTTGCATTCCTTTCTTAAAGATATGTAAATGAGAACCATTTTCCTCTTTAAGATGTGCGAGCTTTTCACGGTGGTAGCCAACCAGAGTGCGGATCTCCCATGCGGTACAGCCAGACCGAACACATACCAAGGCAATAAAAGGAACTGGAATGGCTTTCAAAACACAAGCCGTGGCAGCAGCAGTGGCGCTGTTGTGCACGGGCTATGCAGCGGCGCAGCAGGCGCCAGCTGAGACGACCTTGCAGGAAGTGCGCGTGCAGGGCGATACCGCAGCGGACGTGGGCTATGCAGCGCCCACGGCCAAGAGCGCCACCAAGATTGAAGCGCCTTTGCGCGACATTCCGCAAACGGTGAACGTGGTGCCCCAGCAGCTGATGCGCGACCAGGCCGTGCAGTCGATGCAGGACGTGCTCAAGGCCGTGCCCGGCATTGGCCTGTCGCATGGCGATGGCCAGCGCGACCAGGTGACGATCCGTGGCTTCTCGGCCATTGCCGACCAGTTTGTCGATGGCGTGCGCGATGACGCGCTGTACTTTCGTGACCTGTCCAATGTCGAGCAGGTCGAAGTGCTCAAGGGCCCGGCATCGGTGCTGTACGGCCGGGGCTCTTCGGGTGGTTTGATCAACCGCATCACCAAGAAGCCCGGCATTGACCGCAGCGAAGTGGGCCTGACCCTGGGCAGCTGGAACCAGCGCCGGGGTGAGTTTGACCTGGCACGCGCCCCGCAGGACAGCATCGTCTCCTACCGCCTGACCGGCGCCATCGAGCGCGCCGACAGCTACCGCGACCAGCAGTTTCTGGACCGCAAGGCGCTGGCCGGCTCGGTGCAGTTCAAGTTCAGCGCGGACACGCAGCTGCTGCTGCAGGCCGACTACCTCAAGGACAGCCGCCTCACCGACTTTGGCATTCCCGCCTTCCAGGGCCGCCCGGTCAACGTGTCGCCCCGCACCTACTTTGGCGCGGCCAATGCCCGCGATACCGATGTGAGCACCTCCGAGGTGTATTCGGCATCGGCCACCTTGAGCCACCGCTTCAACGACAGCCTGAGCCTGCGCAATGTGCTGCGCTACTACGACTACAGCCTGGACCGCAGCAACACGCTGGTCGGCTCGGTCAACGAGAAGGCGCAGACGGCAACCCTCAACCGCGGCCATCTGGAGCGCGACGAGCATGGCTTTTTCAACCAGCTGGAGCTGACGCAAAAAGTCGATCTGGCCGGCATGCCGCACCAGATTCTGTACGGGCTGGAGCTGGGCCGCCAGAACAAGGGGCTGCTCAGCATCAGCCAGAACAATGTCGGCACGGTATCGCTGTTCAACCCGGTGCTGCCGGTCGTCTCGCCAGTGCTGACCGCCGCGCCGTCTGCCAACAACGACAGCGTCTTCAGCGTGGCCAGCGCCTATGTGCAGGACATGGTGACTCTGGCCCCGGAATGGAAGCTGCTGGCTGGCGTGCGCTATGACCGCTTCCGCCAGGAAACCGACAACTACACGCCAGGCAGCGTCAACCTGGGCCGCACCGATGTGGCCTGGAGCCCGCGCGTCGGCCTGGTCTACCAGCCCAGCAATGCGCTGTCGTACTACGTGTCGTTCAGCAAGTCCTTCCAGCCCTCGGGCGAGACCTTTGCGCTGGCGGCCAACAATGCCCAGCTGGCGCCGGAGAAGACCAGCAGCCGTGAGGTGGGGGTGAAGTGGGATCTGCTTGACGGCAAGGCCAGCGCCAATGCCGCGCTGTTCGAGATCGAGCGCACCAATATCAAGAGCGTGGACCCTGTGACCAACACCTTGGTCCCCCTGGGCGTGCAGCGCACGCGCGGCCTGGAGCTGAGCTTTGCCGGTGACCTGTCGCAGGGCTGGCAGATCTGGTCGGGCTATGCCTACCTGCTGAGCGAGATGACCTCGTCGCCAGCCGTGGACGCCGGCCAGGCCGTGGAAGGCAAGCGCGCCACCCTGACACCCAAGCACAGCGCCAATATCTGGGTCACCAAGGCCCTGGGCCATGGCTTTGGCGCCGGTGGCGGCATCAACTATGTCGGCGCGCGTTTTGCCAACCCTGGCAATACTGTGGTGCTGCCGGGCTACGTCACCCTGGATGCCATGACCTACTACCGCCTGAACAACGTGGACCTGCAGCTCAAGCTCAACAACCTTCTGGACAAGCGCTACATCGTGGCCGGCCACGGCTCCTCGCCCAACCTGAACCTGCCGGGCGCGCCGCGCTCGGTGCAGTTGGTGGCGCGTTACCGCTTCTAAGCTGCAAGGCTGGAATAGAAAAAGGCCATCTGCCGTGCGGCGGATGGCCTTTTGTCGTTGTGGGTGTTGCGGTGAGAGGCTTAGTCGATATTGCCCAGGCCTTGGAGGTTGCCGAAACGGTCGCGGATTTGGATCCAGTTGCTGCCCTGGTTCAGCAGCGGCAGCGAGAATCTAAAGTTGTTGGTTGACAACTCGTTGGGAGGTGGGCCGGCCTTGGTGCAGGACACGAAATCGGGGCGGGCCGGATACTTTTGCTCGCAGCTCACCGAGCCATCGGAAGAAATCACTACGCCGTTGCTTTCCTGGTTGAACACCAGATGGGTGCGCTGGATCGGCCAGTACCATTCGCCAAACAGCTTGTCAGCGAGGGAAGTCTGGCTATCCAGTCGCATGCGCACAATAGCCTTGGGTTCCTCTCCAGGGAATGTCACTGTGCCCTTCTGCGACACATGGGGTGTTTGCTGTTCACGGTTCAGCGCTAGCTCAATGCGTACCGAACCTGCATTGGCCACCATCTGCGCCGATTGAGCGGCACCGCCCAGGCTGCGCCCGCCGGCGTACTGGCTCAATGCAAACTCGGCGCGCGAGGCCAGCGTATTCACCCCGGTACTGCCATAGCTGCCGCTGCCCATATGGAACGTGGGCTGGCCATTGGCGCCATAGTTAAAGACCTGCAGCACCATCGTCGAATTTTGTACATCCAGCGCCAGCCCGCGTCCTGGCTTGCCGGTCAGCTCATCTTGCACAATCCAGGTGCCATTGACCGGCATCCACTGGTGGGTAGCAGTCGGGGGTGGGCCTAGGGTGTACGCGCCTGGAATCGAATACTCCCAATAGTTTTGCTGCTGCCGCTCGCCATTGACGTGGTTGATGGCCGTTTCACTTTGCCCAATCAGCGGCAGCTGCAGCTCTGGCGCATTTTTCATCGTGGCATGGCCTGCAATCTGACCGCCCACGATTTGAAAACGCAGGCTTGCAATGTCGCTGTTGCTGTCCGTGGACTGGCACAGGAATTCACCATGCTCGGCATCCAGCGTGCAGGGCACTGTGCTATCAACACCCTTCTCATCTATCCGCTCCACCAGTTCTGGAAGATCTTGCGCATTGCGCTGGAGCATGGCCCACCGGTATGTCTTGAGCTGCAGATTCTCATCCAAGATAAGCAGATGCAAGCCGCGCAGGCCCACCTGTGCCAGCGGGTTGCTGAGGCTTGGCGTCAGCTCCTTAATCGCAAAGCGCTCCATAGCCACTGGTGCTTCGCCCGGAAACTGCACCGTTCCCTTCAAACCATTGCGGAAGGACACCGTCACACTGCCGGGCGAGCTGTCTTCCAAAGCATCACGCGCTTCGCTGCCAAAGCTGCGCCCGCCGGTATAGCGGACGAGTGGGGCAGTGATGCTGTTGCCGTCCAACTGCCCGGTTGCGGTGTAGAAGGTGGCATCGCCATTTTTCTCATAGCCAAACACCTGCATGAAAAAGGTGCTGCCTTGCACATCGATGGCCAGGCCACGGCCAGGTTTGCCATCGATCTCGCTGCTGACGATCCAGGTTCCCGCTTGGGGTGTGAAGTCGCGTGCAGCCCAGCTGTTGGCGCTGAAGACCAGCAAGGACGCAATCGCTAGCGAAGAAAAGCGCATGGTGTTTCCATCTCCCGGGTTATTGGCTTATTTGCCAGTTGGATCATAACGAATAGGTACGCAAGCTAGCTGTCAGGGAAGCGTTGATAATGGTGCCGCCTCTCCATCCGCCGTCCTCGCCCATTACGCCTATGGCCCGCCTTCCCCGACTCAGCATTCCTGACATGCCGCACCATGTGCTGCACCGGGGCAACAACCGGCAGACGGTTTTTGTCGATGACGAGGATTTCCAACATTTCGGCGATTTGCTGCGCCAGCTGGCGCAGACCCATCTGGTGGCAGTGCATGCCTTTGTGCTGATGCCCAACCATTTCCATCTGCTCTTAACACCTCAGACCGAGCAGGGCCTGCCGCTCTTGATGCAGGCGCTGGGCCGGGCCTATGTGCGTTATTTCAATGCCCGGCATGGGCGCAGCGGCACCTTGTGGGAAGGGCGCTACCGCTCGACGGTGCTTGAACCGGCCGAGCCGTTGCTGCAATGCATCATCTATATCGATTCCAACCCGCAGCGTGCAGGCCTGGTTGCCAAGGCGGAAGACTACCCCTGGTCCAGCTGCGCGCACCATTTGGGTGCAGAACCGCTGGCCTGGTTGCGTGATCCGGCGGCTTTCTGGGCCTTGGGCAACACCCCCTTTGCGCGGGAGGCCCGCTATGCCCAAATGCTGGCCTATGGCCTGTCGCAGCGCGAGTCTGGCGCGCTGACCGATGCCGTGCAAGGCGGCTGGGCGATGGGCAGTGAGGACTTTGTGCAGTCCTTGCAGTCCAAAACGGTGCGCAGGCTGCACAAAAAGAGTGCGGGCCGTCCCCGTCTGCTAGCCCCTTCCGACGATTGAATTAAAAATGTCATATAAATCAACGATAATTTTGCCAATTTAAATGTGACCCCAATTAATTGTTGAGAAAAATCATTTGAAAATAATTGGTATCTGACCCTAAATAAAATACTTGCTCGGGTATTGCCAGCTGCTCTACATTGACCTTCCCGCGATAGATTATTTGAAGGATTGCGCCATGTCGGCTTCTGCACGCGAGCACATGCAAGCTCAGGGTCTGTATGACCCGACTCTGGAACACGATGCCTGCGGCGTCGGTTTTGTGGCCCACATCAAGGGCCAGAAGAGCCATGCCATCGTGACCCAGGCTCTGAAGATTCTGGAGAACCTGGACCACCGGGGTGCGGTGGGTGCTGACAAGCTGATGGGTGATGGCGCCGGTATCCTGATCCAGCTGCCTGACGCGCTCTACCGCGACGAGATGGCCGCCCAGGGCGTCAAGCTGCCGCCGTTTGGCGAGTACGGCGTGGGCATGGTGTTCCTGCCCAAGGAGCATGCATCGCGTCTGGCCTGCGAGGAAGAGCTGGAGCGCGCCATCAAGGCCGAAGGCCAGGTGCTGCTGGGCTGGCGCGATGTGCCGGTCAACCGCGAGATGCCGATGTCGCCCACGGTGCGCGAGAAAGAGCCGGTCATCCGCCAGGTGTTCATCGGCCGTGGCGCCGATGTGATCGTGCAGGATGCGCTGGAGCGCAAGCTGTATGTGATCCGCAAGACCGCCAGCGCGGCGATCCAGAACCTGCAGCTCAAGTACAGCAAAGAGTACTACGTGCCCAGCATGAGCAGCCGCACCGTGATCTACAAGGGTCTGCTGCTGGCCGACCAGGTGGGCACCTACTTCCGCGATCTGGAAGACGAACGCTGCGTCTCAGCGCTGGGTCTGGTGCACCAGCGCTTCTCGACCAACACCTTCCCCGAATGGCCACTGGCCCACCCTTACCGCTATGTGGCGCACAACGGTGAAATCAACACCGTCAAGGGCAACTACAACTGGATGCGTGCCCGCGAAGGCGTGATGAGCTCGCCCGTGCTGGGCAACGACCTGCAAAAGCTCTACCCGATCAGCTTTGCGCACCAGTCCGACACGGCCACCTTCGACAACTGCCTGGAGCTGCTGACCATGGCGGGCTACCCGCTGGCCCAGGCCGTGATGATGATGATCCCCGAGCCATGGGAACAGCACGCCACGATGGATTCGCGCCGCCGCGCTTTCTATGAGTACCACGCCGCGATGATCGAGCCCTGGGATGGCCCCGCATCGATCGTGTTCACCGATGGCCGCCAGATTGGCGCCACCCTGGACCGCAACGGCCTGCGCCCTGCCCGCTACTGCGTGACCGACGATGACTTCGTCATCATGGGCTCCGAATCGGGCGTGCTGCCCGTGCCCGAGCACAAGATCGTGCGCAAGTGGCGCCTGCAGCCGGGCAAGATGTTCCTGATCGATCTGGACCAGGGCCGCTTGATCGACGACGAGGAAGTCAAGTCCTCGCTGACCAATGCCAAGCCCTATATGCGCTGGATCGAAGACCTGCGCATCCGCCTGGACGATGTGGTCAAGCCCGTGGCCGGCGAATCGCAGGTCGACCAGCAGACCAAGGCCTCGCAAGAGTTCGGCGCGATTGCCGATGAGCAGCAGTCGCCCGAGTTGCTGGACCTGCAGCAGGCCTTTGGCTACACCCAGGAAGACATCAAGTTCCTGATGAGCCCGATGGCCGCCAACGGCGAAGAGGGCATTGGCTCGATGGGCAATGACAGCCCGCTGGCCGTGCTGTCGGACAAGAACAAGCCGCTGTACAACTACTTCCGCCAGATGTTCGCGCAGGTGACCAACCCGCCGATCGATCCGATCCGTGAAGCGATTGTGATGAGCCTGGTGTCCTTCATCGGCCCCAAGCCCAACCTGCTCGACATCAACCAGGTGAACCCGCCGCTGCGTCTGGAAGTGACCCAGCCGGTGCTGGACTTCACCGACATGGTCAAGCTGCGCAACATCCGCTCGCACACCGCTGGCAAGTTCAGCTCGGCCGTGCTCGATATCACCTACCCGCTGGAATGGGGCAGTGAAGGCGTGGAAGCGCGCCTGGCTTCGCTGTGCGCACAAGCGGTTGATGCGATCAAGACCGGCAACAACATCCTGATCATCAGCGACAAGGGTGTCAGCAAGGACCGCGTGGCCATCCAGGCACTGCTGGCGCTGTCGGCCATCCACCAGCACCTGATCCGCGAAGGCCTGCGTACGGCCTGCGGTTTGGTGGTGGAAACCGGCACCGCCCGCGAAGTGCACCACTTCGGCGTGCTGGCCGGCTACGGTGCCGAAGCCGTGCACCCCTACCTGGCGCTCGAGACGATCACCTCGATCCACAAGCACCTGCCCGGCGATCTGTCGGCAGACAAGGCGATCTACAACTACATCAAGGCCATCGGCAAGGGTCTGTCCAAGATCATGTCGAAGATGGGTGTGTCCACCTACATGTCCTACTGCGGTGCGCAGCTGTTCGAGGCCGTCGGCATCAACAGCGAAACCATCGACAAGTACTTCACCGGCACCTCCAGCCGCGTCGAAGGCCTGGGTGTGTTCGAGATCGGTGAAGAAGCCATCCGCCGCCACAAGGCTGCCTTTGGCAACGACCCGGTGCTGGCCACCATGCTGGACACCGGTGGCGAATACGCCTGGCGTGCCCGGGGTGAAGAGCATATGTGGAGCCCCGATGCGATTGCCAAGCTGCAGCACTCGACCCGCGCCAACAGCTTCAACACCTACAAGGAATATGCGCAGCTGATCAACGACCAGAGCAAGCGCCACATGACCTTGCGCGGCCTGTTCGAGTTCAAGATCGACCCTGCCAAGGCCATCCCGGTCGAGCAGGTCGAATCGGCGGCCGAGATCGTCAAGCGCTTTGCTACCGGCGCCATGTCGCTGGGCTCGATCAGTACCGAAGCCCATGTGACCCTGGCCGTGGCGATGAACCGCATCGGCGGCAAGAGCAACACCGGCGAAGGCGGTGAAGACCCCGCCCGTTACCGCAATGAGTTGAAGGGCATCCCGATCAAGCAGGGCGAGTCGCTGGCGTCGATCATCGGCAAGGACCAGATCGAATCGGACTACGTGCTGCAAGACGGCGACAGCCTGCGCTCGCGCATCAAGCAAGTGGCATCGGGCCGCTTTGGTGTGACGGCCGAGTACCTGGCCTCTGCGGACCAGATCCAGATCAAGATGGCGCAGGGTGCCAAGCCCGGTGAAGGCGGTCAGTTGCCTGGCGGCAAGGTGACCGAGTACATCGGCAAGCAGCGTTACTCGGTGCCTGGTGTGGGCCTGATCTCGCCGCCGCCGCACCACGACATCTACTCGATCGAGGACCTGGCCCAGCTGATCCACGACCTGAAGAATGTCGCTACGCACTCGTCGATCAGCGTCAAGCTGGTGTCCGAAGTGGGCGTGGGCACGATTGCCGCCGGCGTTGCCAAGTGCAAGGCCGACCATGTGGTGATCGCCGGCCATGACGGCGGCACGGGCGCATCGCCCTGGTCGTCGATCAAGCATGCAGGCTCGCCTTGGGAAATCGGCCTGGCCGAAACCCAGCAGACCCTGGTGCTTAATGGCCTGCGCAGCCGTATCCGGGTGCAGGCAGACGGCCAGATGAAGACCGGCCGCGACGTAGTGATTGGTGCACTCTTGGGCGCCGATGAGTTCGGCTTTGCCACCGCACCGCTGGTGGTCGAGGGCTGCATCATGATGCGCAAGTGCCACCTCAACACCTGCCCGGTGGGTGTGGCCACGCAAGACCCCGAGCTGCGCAAGAAATTCAGCGGCAAGCCCGAGCATGTGGTGAACTTCTTCTTCTTCATCGCCGAAGAAGCGCGCCAGATCATGGCCCAGCTGGGTATCTCCAAGTTCGACGACCTGGTGGGCCGCGCCGACCTGCTGGACATGAAGGCTGGTATCACCCACTGGAAGGCCAAGGGCCTGGACTTCAACCGCCTGCTGGCCCGTGCCGAAGTGGCGGACGATGTGCCGCTCTACCACACGCAAAACCAGGACCATGGTCTGGAAAAGGCCTTCGACAACATCCTGATCGAGAAGTCGCGCCCTGCCATCGACAAGGGCGAGCGCGTGAAGATCCTGGAGACCGTGCGCAATGTGAACCGCACCGTGGGCGCCATGCTCTCGGGCGCGGTGACCAAGGTGCATGCCGAAGGCCTGCCTGACGACACCATCCACATCCGTGTCGAAGGCACGGGCGGCCAGTCCTTTGGCGCCTTCCTGTGCAACGGCATCACCCTGTACCTGGTGGGGGACGCGAACGACTACACCGGCAAGGGCCTGTCCGGCGGCCGCGTGGTGGTGCGCCCGAGCCTGGATTTCCGTGGCGAAGCGCACAAGAACATCATCGTGGGCAACACCGTGATGTATGGCGCGACCACCGGTGAGGCTTTCCTGAGCGGCGTGGCTGGCGAGCGCTTTGCAGTGCGCCTGTCGGGTGCCACGGCAGTCGTCGAAGGCACCGGTGACCATGGTTGCGAATACATGACCGGCGGCACCGTGCTGGTGCTGGGCAAGACCGGCCGCAACTTTGCAGCCGGCATGAGCGGTGGCGTGGCCTACGTCTATGACGAGGACGGCCAGTTCGCCAGCCGCTGCAACACCACGATGGTGACCATGGACAAGGTGCTGAGCCAGTCCGAGCAGGAGGCCAGCATCGACAAGGGCATCTGGCACAACGGCCAGACCGACGAAGCGCAGCTCAAGCGCCTGCTCGCCGACCATCTGCGCTGGACCGGCAGCAAGCGTGCCCGTGATCTGCTGGACAACTGGGCGGAAGTGCGCAGCAAATTCGTCAAGGTCTTCCCAACCGAGTACAAGCGCGCGCTGGGTGAGATCCATGCCCGCGCCGAAGCCAAGGCGCAGGTCGCCAAGGCCAAGACCTCGGCCAAGAAGAGTGTGGACGCCGCTGCAAAGTGAGGCCCTGGCGGCCTGGCCGCCAAGCACCCAGCCCCTTATTAATGACCACGATTGCTGTCCCCGCCAACGCGGCGCGGGCAGCAGCCAAGCAAGAGATCCGATCATGGGAAAAGTCACAGGCTTTATGGAATTTGCGCGTATCGACGAGGGTTATGCACCCGTTGAAGATCGCCTCAAGCACTACAAGGAATTTGTTGTTGGCCTGAACTCGCAGCAGGCCAAGCAGCAAGGCGCCCGTTGCATGGACTGCGGCACGCCGTTCTGCAACAGCGGCTGCCCGGTCAACAACATCATTCCGGATTTCAACGATCTGGTGTACCGCGCCGATTGGGCGGCAGCCTTTCATGTGCTGGACTCGACCAACAACTTCCCCGAGTTCACCGGCCGCATCTGCCCCGCGCCTTGCGAAGCAGCCTGCGTGCTGAACATCAACAACGACCCGGTGGGCATCAAGTCCATCGAGCACGCCATCATTGACCGTGCCTGGGAAGAGGGTTGGGTGCAGGCGCGCCCCGCCAAGCACCAGAGCGGCAAGAAAGTGGCCGTCGTCGGCTCCGGCCCTGCCGGCATGGCCGCTGCCCAGCAGCTGGCCCGTGCAGGCCATGCGGTGACCCTGTTCGAAAAGAACGACCGCATCGGCGGCCTGCTGCGCTACGGCATCCCTGACTTCAAGCTCGACAAGCTGCACATCGACCGCCGCGCCGCCCAGCTGCAAGCCGAAGGCGTGACCATCCGCACCGGCGTGCTGGTGGCCGGCAAGGACGGTCTGGGCAAGGACAGCAAGGTCACCAACTGGGCCAAGGAAACGGTCTCTCCCGAGCAGCTCAAGTCCGAGTTCGACGCGGTGCTGCTGACCGGCGGCTCCGAGCAGTCGCGCGATCTGCCCGTGCCCGGCCGTGAGCTGGACGGCGTGCACTACGCGATGGAGTTCCTGCCCCAGCAGAACAAGATCAATGCCGGCGATAAGATCAAGGGCCAGATCCGTGCGGATGGCAAGGACGTCATCGTCATCGGCGGTGGCGACACCGGCAGCGACTGCGTAGGCACCAGCAACCGCCACGGCGCCAAGAGCGTCACCCAGTTCGAGGTGATGCCCATGCCGCCCGAAGAGGAAAACAAGCCCCTGGTCTGGCCCTACTGGCCGATCAAGCTGCGCACCAGCTCCAGCCACGAAGAAGGTGCCGTGCGTGAGTTCGCGATCTCGACCAAGACCTTCAACGGCGACAAGGGCAAGGTCAAGAGCCTGACCACCGTGCAGGTCGAGTTCAAGGACGGCAAGCTGAGCGAAGTCAAGGGCACCGAAAAGGAATGGCCTGCCGACCTGGTGCTGCTGGCCATGGGTTTTGTGAACCCGGTCTCGCCCGTGCTGGAAGCCTTTGGCGTCGACAAGGACGCCCGTGGCAACGCCCGCGCCACCACCGACTTCACCGGCGGCTACGCCACCAATGTGGACAAGGTGTTTGCCGCTGGCGACATGCGCCGTGGCCAGTCGCTGGTGGTCTGGGCCATCCGCGAAGGCCGCCAGGCCGCCCGTTCCATCGACGAGTACCTGATGGGCTGGAGCGATCTACCGCGCTAAAACCGGTAGCTACTCATCCACGCAAGACCGCAGCCGAGGCTGCGGTCTTTTTTTGTGCCTGCTCGGCCTGAGTGCATCCTAGATATCCGGTATACCCCCAGGGGGTACCTGGGGTTTTCATCTATTTTTCATATGTAATTTTTATAAATTGCATTTATACTCTGGCCCAGTACCTGAGTTTGGCGTGCTTTTGCGCCGTTGCGAACACCGCCTGCCATGCCCCATAACGCTGAAGACAAGCACCGCGCCATCACCCGCCTGCGCCGCATCAAAGGCCAGGCGGAGGCCTTGGAGCGGGCGGTGGAGGCGGGCAGTGATTGCGCCCCCATCCTGCAGCAGCTCGCCGCCATGCGCGGGGCTGTACACGGCCTGATGGCCGACTTGCTTGATGGCCATATGCGCGAGACGATGGCCAAGCAGCCGGCGCCGTCGCAGGCGGACATTGACGAAATGCTGTCGCTGCTGCGCTCGTACTTGAAATGAACACCCCCCTGTGGCGCTGCGCGCCTTCCCCCCGCTCTCGCATGGCGGTGCCATGCGGGCAGGGGGACGACAGCCTCGGTGCGGGGCGGCCCTTCCTCGCTGTCTCGTGGCTGGGCAGCGCCCGTGTTATGAACATTTGTCCATCGTTTGACCTACAAGGAGTCCACCCATGAAATCCCGCGCCGCTGTTGCCTTCAAAGCCGGAGAGCCTTTGCAGATTGTCGAGATCGACGTTGCGCCACCCCAGAAGGGCGAAGTGCTGGTCAAGATCACCCACACGGGCGTGTGCCACACGGATGCCTTCACCCTGAGCGGTGATGATCCGGAAGGCATCTTCCCGGCGGTGCTGGGCCATGAAGGCGCCGGCATCGTGGTGGAAGTGGGTGAGGGCGTCACCAGCGTCAAGCCAGGCGACCATGTGATTCCGCTGTACACGGCAGAGTGCGGCGAATGTTTGTTCTGCAAGAGCGGCAAGACCAACCTCTGCGTGGCGGTGCGCGCCACCCAGGGCAAGGGTGTGATGCCCGACGGCACCACGCGCTTCAGCTACAACGGCGAGCCGATCTACCACTACATGGGCTGCTCCACGTTCTCGGAGTACACCGTGGTGGCAGCGGTGTCGCTGGCCAAGGTCAACCCCGATGCCAACCCCGAGCAGGTCTGCCTGCTGGGCTGTGGCGTGACCACCGGCCTGGGCGCCGTCAAGAACACCGCCAAGGTGCAAGAGGGCGATACCGTGGCCGTATTCGGTCTGGGCGGCATCGGCCTGGCGGTGATCCAGGGCGCGCAGCTGGCCAAGGCCGGCCGCATCATCGCCGTCGATACCAACCCCGGCAAGTTCGAGCTGGCCAAGACCTTTGGCGCGACCGACTGCATCAACCCCAAGGATTTCGACAAGCCGATCCAGCAAGTGATCGTCGAGATGACCGGCTGGGGCGTGGACCACAGCTTTGAATGCATCGGCAACACCCAGGTGATGCGTGCAGCGCTGGAATGCGCGCACCGTGGCTGGGGCCAGAGCGTGATCATCGGCGTGGCGGGCGCGGGCCAGGAAATCTCCACCCGTCCTTTCCAGCTGGTGACCGGCCGCAAATGGCTGGGCACCGCCTTTGGCGGCGTCAAGGGCCGCAGCGAGCTGCCCGGCATGGTGGAAGACGCGATGGCCGGCAAGATCAAGCTCGAACCCTTTGTCACCCACACCATGGGCCTGGCCAAGATCAACGAGGCTTTCGACCTGATGCATGAAGGCAAGTCGATCCGCTCGGTGGTCAATTACGCCAGCTAAGCGCTGCTGGCCGAAGCTGACCAGCGCCGGCTGCCAGCATGCGCTGCAATAGTCCTGCGCAGCGCTGGCGGCGCTGCCAGGGGCGACAATGCGAGGCTTGTTGTCCCTGCGGCCCGGCCCGCACCATTGAAATCCATGTCTTTTACCTCTCTTGGCCTTGCTCCGTCGCTGGCCCACGCTGCCCAGGCCCATGGCCTGATTGCACCCACGGCCATCCAGACCCAAGCCATTCCGGCCATTCTGGACGGGCGTGACCTGCTGGGCTGCGCGCCGACCGGCTCGGGCAAGACGGCAGCCTATTTGCTGCCGCTGATGCAGGCCTGGATGCTCAGCGATGCTGCAGCCCAAGCGGGCCGCCATGAGACGCAGGCCTTGATCCTGGTGCCCACGCGCGAGCTGGCCACCCAGGTGGCCGAGCTGGTCTACTTTGTTGGCGAGGCCCTGGGCCGCCGCCCCAAGGTGGCCGTGCTCACCGGCGGTGTCTCCATCAATCCCCAGCTGCTGGCTTTGCGCGGCGGTGTGGATCTGGTGATTGCCACGCCCGGGCGCCTGCTCGATGTGGTGGCGCACAGCAAGCTGCGGCTGGACACCATCAGCACCCTGGTGCTGGACGAGGCCGACCGCTTGATGGACCTGGGCTTTGCCGAGGAGCTGCACAGCGTGCTGGCCCTGGTGCCCGCGCGCGAGCAGCGCCAGACCCTGCTGCTGTCGGCCACCTTTGCACCGGCCGTGCAGGCGCTGGTGCCCACCTTGCTGCGTGCCACGCATGACAAGGTGGAGATCGCCTCGACCCACCTGCAGGATGCCACCATCGTGCAGGAGGCCTACTACCTCGACGCCGCCAAGCGCACCGCCTGGCTGCGTGAGCTGGTCACCCAGTACACCGGCCAGCGCATGCTGGTGTTTGTGGCCAGCCGCTACAGCGCCGAGCATGTAGCCAACAAGCTTTATGACAAGGGCATCAGCGCCACTGCCTTCCATGGCGAGCTGAGCCAGGGCGCGCGCCAGCAGGTGCTGCAGGAGTTCCGCAGCAGCCAGTGGCAGGTGCTGGTCACCACCGATCTGGCCGCACGTGGCATCCATGTCGAGGCACTGCCCCTGGTCATCAACTACGACCTGCCGCGCTCGCCCACCGACTACACCCACCGCATTGGCCGTACCGGCCGGGCCGGTATCTCGGGCCTGGCCATCAGCCTGGTGACCCCCGCCAGCCTGGCGCACTGGAAGCTGATTGCCAAGCGCAATGGGCTGGATGTGGCGCTGCAGGCCCTGGACCAGTACCCGGTCACCGAAGCCGTGCCCGCGCATGCGCCCTCTGAAGATGCCGGCAATGGCGGCATCAAGGGCAAGCGCATGAGCAAGAAAGACAAGCTGCGTGCAGCGGCCGCCCAGGCCGCATCCCCGCAACCCCCTAACGAAGGAAATTCCGATGTCTGAAGCCCAAGCCAGCCTCAAGCTGCAGGCGGCCCATGCCTGCTTTGGCGGCGCCCAGCGTTTTTATGAGCATTTCTCCAGCCAGATCGGCCTGGCGATGAAGTTCTCGGTGTTTCTGCCGCCCAAGGCGGTGGAGGGCGAGAAAGTGCCCGCGCTGCTGTACCTGGCAGGCCTGACCTGTACCGAAGAGACCTTCATGACCAAGGCCGGCGCCCAGCGCCTGGCGGCGTCGCTGAACGTGGCCCTGGTGACCTGCGACACCAGCCCGCGCGGTGCGGGCCTGCCTGGCGAGGCAGAGAGCTGGGATTTTGGCGTGGGGGCCGGTTTTTACCTGGATGCCACGGCCAAGCCCTGGGCGCTGCACTGGCGCATGGAAAGCTACATTCTCGAAGACCTGCTGCCGCTCTTGGGCGCCAAGCTGCCGATCGACCTGCAACGCCTGGGCATCTTTGGCCACAGCATGGGCGGCCATGGCGCGCTCACCCTGGCGCTGCGCCACCCCGGCGTGTTCAAGTCGGTTTCGGCCTTTGCGCCGATTGCCAATCCCATTAACTGCCCCTGGGGCCAGAAAGCCTTTGCCGGCTACCTGGGCGATAACCAGGCCGAATGGGCGCAGCATGATGCCACCGCCCTGATGGCCGCGCAAAAGCAGCCGCCATACCCGGCCGGCATCCTCATCGACCAGGGCCTGGCCGACAAGTTCTTGCTGGAAAAGCAGCTGCTGCCCGAAGCCTTTGAAGCCGCCTGCACCCAGGTCGGCCAGCCGCTGACCCTGCGCCGCCATGGCGGTTATGACCATGGCTACTACTTCATCCAGAGCTTTGTCGACGAGCACCTGCGCTTTCACGTGAGTCAGCTGTAAACAAAGCCCGATACGCGGATTTCTGCCAGGCGTTGCCGCCCACCCCGGGCTGCAGCGCCTGTTTTACTTGCGGGCCTCGGTCAGCATGCGCAGCGCCAGGCCTGCGAGCACGGTGCCCATCAGCCAGCGCTGCAGCTGCACCCAGCTGGGGCGGCTGGCCAGAAACACGGCGATCGAGCCGGCCAGCATCGCGATGGCGGCATTCACGCTGATGCTGATAACGATCTGCGTGAAGCCCAGCACCATCGACTGCGAAAAAACGCTGCCCTGTGCCGGTGTGATGAACTGCGGCAGCAGCGACAAATACATCACGGCAATCTTGGGGTTGAGCAGGTTGGTCAAAAAACCCATCGCAAACAGCTTGCGCGGGCTGTCTTGCGGCAACTGGCGCAGCGCAAACGGGGAGCGGCCGCCCGGCTTGACCGCCTGCCAGGCCAGGTACAGCAGGTACAGCGCGCCGCCAATGCGCAGTGCGTCATAGGCGTAGGGGATGGCCATCACCAGCGCGGTGATGCCCAGGGCCGCGCACAGCATGTAGAAGACAAAGCCCAGGGCCACACCGCCCAGCGAGATCAGCCCGGCAACACGCCCCTGGCATATCGAGCGCGAGATCAGGTAGATCATGTTGGGCCCGGGGGTCAGGACCATGCCCAGGGAAATGAGGCCAAAGGCGAGCCAGTTGTGGAATTCGGGCATGGGCGGCGTGCAAGCGGTGGGGTGGAGAAGGGAACCGTCGGAGAGGAGGGCGCCAGCTGCGATCAGGTGCTGCGCGGCGCGCCCACCTCATAGACGCGCAGATCGCGCTCGCCCATCTCCAGCGCAGGCCAAGCCGCGCGCCAGGCCTGGATATGGCTGGAGGCAAAGTGCGCATCAAGCGCGGCCTGGTCGCTCCAGAGCTCTTTGACATGGATCAGCCCGGGCACCAGCACATCCTGGGCATAGCCGTATTCCAGGCAGCCGGCTTCCGCGCGTGAGGCTTCGACCATGGCCCGCATGGCGGGCAGGGCGCGTTCCAGGTTCGCGGCGGGCAGGCGGACGGTGCCAACGATCAACAGCATGGGTTGTCCTCTCAATCGGTCAATGGGGATCAGCGCATCCAGCCGGGCACCTTGGTTTCCAGCAGCTGGGGCACCATGTCGGCGCTGGTCCATACCACCGCCAACTGCTCCCACTGCGCGGCCCAGCGCTGGGCATCGTCGCAGCCCATGCCGATGACGAGAAACCCCGGCTCGGCCGGCCAGCCGTTGGCCGGGTGCTGGGCAACGGCGGGCAGCGCGGCAAAACCGGCAGCGCCCAGCGCGCGGCCCAGTTGGGCGTGGCGTTCGATGTTCTCGTCCTTGTCCAGCAGCTCGCCCATGGGGTTGAAGGCGGTGATGAAGCAGCTGCAGTCGGTCTGGTGCTGCTGGTAGAGGGCGCCAAGCGCTGCCTGGACCTGGCCCAGCTGCAGGATGAACGGGGTCTGGTTCAGCACGTGGTACTGGGTTTCTTCAAAGGCCTTGCGCAGTTCGGGCGAGAGGGTGGTCATAAATAAGGGGCCGCCAGTGTTGTAAATCATGCACGCGCGGCAAGAGACAGCCGTGATGTCGAGATGCCCTGGTCGCCAGATGGCGGCCGGGGCAGC
>NZ_KE148542.1:1178-28984 GCF_000410635.1 Comamonas sp. B-9 | reverse complement strand
CGGGGCCAGCCATCGTAGCGGCTTGCGGACGTCCGACTAGGCCGGCAGAGTTTTCCACACAAGCGACACGAATTTCGTGTGATCGGAGACAATACGCGATTCGCCTGCACGCTGATGCTTGTACAAAACAAGCCAAGTGCTCTTATTTTGTCTTTCTCTTTGGTTGAGACACATGAAAAAACGTTCTTTCGTTGCCACCCTGGCGCTGACTGCCTTGCTCACCGCTTGCGGCAAGAATGATGCGCCCAAGCCTGCGGCTGAAGCACCCGCGCCTGCGCCTGTTGCGGCGGCGGTCACCAAGCTGGTGGTGGGTCTGGACGACAACTTCCCGCCCATGGGTTTCCGTGACGAGAAGAACGAAATCGTGGGTTTTGACATCGACATGGCCCGCGAAGCGGCCAAGCGCGCTGGCATCGAAGTGGAATTCAAGCCGATCGACTGGAACGCCAAGGAAGCCGAGCTGCTGGGCAAGCGCGTCGATGCACTGTGGAATGGCCTGACCATTCTGGAAGAGCGCAAGGAAAAGATCCTCTTCACCGACCCCTACATGGTCAACAAGCAGATCATCATCGTGAAGGCCGGCTCGCCGATCAAGACCAAGGCCGACATGGCCGGCAAGATCGTTGGCGCCCAGGAAGGCTCCAGCGCCGTGACCGCGATGGAAAAGGACAAGGAGCTGTCCGCCCAATTCAAGGAAACCAAGCTGTTTGGCGACAACATCGCTGCGCTGATGGACGTGGAAGCTGGCCGTCTGGACGTGGTGGTGGTGGACGAGGTCGTGGGCCGTTACCTGGTCTCCAAGAAGCCTGACAACTACGTGGTGCTGGCTGAAGACTTTGGCACTGAAGACTATGGCGTGGGCTTCCGCAAGGACGACGAAGCCACCCGCAACAAGATCAACGACGTGCTGTCTGAGATGAAGAAGGACGGCAAGGCCGAAGAAATCGCCAAGAAGTGGTTTGGCGCCGACGTGATCAAGCACTGATCTGCGTGTGACTTTGCACCGGGCCGGCACAGCGTGCCGGTCTTGTGCTTTTGGGCGCAGCCCATGGCCGCCGCAGCGCTGGGCGCTGCCCGGCGGCCAGAACGGATTTTTTTGACAGGAGTGCCAGACCAGGAGCGCCAACGCGTTCCAAGGCGCTCGTGCCTGTGGCAGCGAAGCCCGCGAAGCCGCTGCCACCGTGAAGGCCATCGATGGATTATGTAATTTCAATGCTGGGGCCGCTGTCCAACGGCGCCCTGGTGACTCTCAAGCTGTTTTTCATCACCCTGGCGCTGTCGGTGCCACTGGGTCTGGCCCTGGCGTTGGCGCGCATCTCGCGCTTCAAGGCGCTGGCGCGCTTTGTCGAGGCCTATATCTGGCTGATGCGCGGCACGCCGCTGATGCTGCAGCTGCTGTTCATCTATTTCGCGCTGCCCTTTGTGCCGGTGATTGGCGTGCGCCTGCCGGACTTCCCCTCGGCCGTCGTGGCATTCGCGCTGAACTACGCGGCCTATTTTGCCGAGATCTTCCGCGCCGGTATCCAGAGCGTGGACCGGGGCCAGTACGAAGGCGCGAAGGTGCTGGGCCTGTCCTACAGCCAGACCATGCGCCGCATTGTGCTGCCGCAGATGGTGCGCACCATTTTGCCGCCGGTCAGCAACGAGACCATCACCCTGGTCAAGGACACCTCGCTGATCTATGTGCTCGCCCTCAACGACCTGCTGCGCGCCGCGCGTGGCATTGTGCAGCGCGACTTCACGACCACGCCCTTTGTGGTGGCGGCCGCCTTCTACCTGCTGATGACCCTGGTGCTGACCTGGGGCTTCAACCGCCTGGAAAAGCGCTATGCGAAATACGACGCATAAGTGGCTGGTGGCGGTCGGTGGATGGAAAGCGGCAACGGCGAACAGCGCAGGAGTATGGCGATGACAGGCAATGACATGGGCACCCCGGTGATGGTGCAGGCGCGTGATATCTGCAAGGCCTTCAATGGCAACGAGGTGCTCAAGCGCGTCTCGCTCGATATCCACAAGGGCGAGGTGATGGCGGTGATCGGGCCCTCGGGTTCGGGCAAGAGCACCTTTTTGCGCTGCTTGAACCACCTCGAAGTGATCGATTCGGGCTCGGTCGTGGTCGAGGGCCAGACCTTGGTCAGTACCAATGCCCAGGGCCAGGCCCAGTACGCACCCGAGGCCCAGATGCGCGCCATTTTGCGCCGCATGGGCATGGTCTTCCAGGGCTTCAACCTGTTCCCACATCTGTCGGTGATCGACAACATCACCGAGGCACCGATGGTCGTCAAGGGCCTGACGCGCGAGCAGATCATGCCCAAGGCCCAGGAGCTGCTGCGCAAGGTCGGTCTGCTGGAGAAGGCCGATGCCTATCCGGCACGGTTGTCGGGCGGCCAAAAGCAGCGCGTGGCCATTGCACGGGCGCTGGCGATGGAGCCGGACATCATGCTGTTTGACGAGCCCACCTCGGCGCTGGACCCGGAGCTGACCGGCGAAGTGCTGCGCACCATGCGCCAGCTGGCCGAGGAGCACATGACCATGCTGGTGGTCACCCACGAAATGGGCTTTGCCCGCGAGGTGGCCAATACCGTGGTGTTCATGGACCAGGGCGCCCTGATCGAGGCCAAGCCTGCGCGCGCCTTCTTCGAGGACTGCAGCCATCCCCGCATTCGTTCCTTTTTGGACAATATGCTTTAATCGTGGGCGCTTCTCACCGTTGTTGACGCTGTGAACAACGGGCCAAGAGGCTGCCTGTGCGATGCTGAAGACTTGCCCGATCAGGCAAGCGACAGCAATAGCCTGTTGCCTTGCGGGGCTTAGCCCGTCCGGGTTACGATCTGGCTATATAAATACATTCATGAATGTTTGTTACAAGCGGTAAGCTTGATGGCTTGCGCTGCGGCAACTGACTACAGAAAAGAGCCCTGCCCCCTCTTATGATGACGATGCCGGATGTTGCCGGCTTTTCTATGCAATCTTCTGCCTCTCCACCTCTTGTCGAACTGCGCAATGTCACCTTTGGCTATGGTGACCGCACCATCTTGCGTGATGTGTCGCTGACCATCCCGCGTGGGAAGGTGACTGCGCTGATGGGCGCATCCGGTGGCGGCAAAACCACGGTGCTGCGCCTGATTGGCGGCCAGGCCCGGGCTCAGGCCGGCCAGGTGCTGCTCGACGGCCAGGATGTGGGGGCGATGAGCCAGGCGCAGCTCTATGCCGCGCGGCGCCGCATGGGCATGCTGTTCCAGTTTGGCGCGCTGTTCACCGATATGACGGTGTTCGAGAATGTGGCTTTTCCGCTGCGCGAACATACCCAGCTGTCCGATGCGATGGTGCGCGACATTGTGCTGATGAAGCTGCAGGCCGTGGGCCTGCGCGGCGCGCGCGATTTGATGCCCTCGCAGATCTCCGGCGGCATGGCCCGGCGCGTGGCGCTGGCCCGTGCCATGGCGCTGGACCCGGAATTCATCATGTACGACGAGCCCTTTGCGGGGCTCGACCCGATTTCGCTGGGCACCTCGGCGCAGCTGATCCGCGAGCTCAACGACGCGCTGGGCCTGACCAGCATCATCGTCTCGCACGATCTGGAAGAGACCTTCAAACTGGCCGACCAGGTGATCATCCTGGGCCCTGGGGTGGTGGCCGCGCAGGGTACGCCCGATGAGGTGCGTGCCAGCAGCGATCCGCTGGTGCACCAGTTTGTCAACGCGCTGGCGCAGGGGCCCGTGCCTTTCCATGTGCAAGGGCCCAGCATCGATGAAGATTTTGGCCCTGGCGCCGCCAAGAAGGGAGGCCGCTGATGCGTTGGTGGCACCCTGCTGATATCGGTTTTGCGCTGCGCTCCAAGGCTGCGGCGGTGGGCCAGGCCACGCGCCTGCTGCTGCGCCTGGTCGCCGGGCTGGGCTATGTGCTCAAGCGTCCGGGCCTGCTGCGCGACCAGATCCACTTTTTGGGCAATTATTCGCTGGCCATCATTGGCGTCTCTGGCCTCTTCGTCGGCTTTGTGCTGGGGCTGCAGGGCTACTACATCCTGCAGCGCTACGGCTCGGCCGAGGCCGTGGGCATGATGGTGGCTTTGACCCTGCTGCGCGAGCTGGGCCCGGTGGTGACGGCGCTGCTGTTTGCTGGCCGTGCCGGCACCGCATTGACGGCCGAGATTGGCCTGATGAAGGCGGGCGAGCAGCTCTCGGCCATGGAGATGATGGCCGTCAATCCGATCGAGCGCATTCTGGCGCCGCGCTTTTGGGCCGGCCTGATTGCGATGCCGTTGCTGGCGGCGGTGTTCAGCGCCGTCGGCATCATGGGCGGCTGGATTGTGGGCGTCTTGATGCTGGGCATCGATGGCGGCGCTTTCTGGGGCCAGATGCAAAGCGGTGTCGATGTGTTCCAGGATCTGGGCAACGGCGTGATCAAGAGCATCGTCTTCGGCATCACGGTGACCTTTGTCGCCTTGCTCCAAGGCTTTGTCGCCAAGCCCACCCCCGAAGGGGTCTCGCGTGCCACCACGCGCACCGTGGTCATGGCCTCGTTGTCGGTGTTGGCGCTGGACTTCATGCTCACGGCCATGATGTTCAGCATCTGACGCCTGCCCTGTAGATAGAGAAAAGAGAAACGGATTCGCATATGCAGCCCTCCAAAACCGATATCTGGGTTGGCCTGTTTGTCATGCTGGGCGCTGCCGCGCTGGTGTTCCTGGCGCTGCGCGCAGGCAATCTGCTGACCCTGGATTTCAACAAAGGCTATGAGGTCACCGCCCGCTTTGACAACATTGGCGGCTTGAAGCCGCAGGCCGCCGTGCGCAGCGCCGGCGTCAAGGTCGGCCGTGTCAAAAGCATCGGCTTCAATGACCAGACCTTCCAGGCCGATGTCCATATCGAGCTGACCAATGGCTACGCCTTTCCCAAGGACAGCTCGTTCAAGATCCTGACCAGCGGCCTGCTGGGCGACCAGTACGTGGGCGTGGAGGCCGGCTTTGATGAAAAGCCCTTGGTCAGTGGTGATACCGTCACCAATACACAATCGGCCATCGTGCTGGAAAATCTGATCGGCCAGTTCCTGTATGGCAAGGCCTCGGAGAGCTCCGCACCCAAAGCCGCCGAATAACACAAGCAAAAAACGAGAACGATGATGCGTTATCCAACCAATAAGCAACACGCACGCACATGGATGCTGGCGTCCACCCTGGGCCTGGCTGCGCTGCTGGCCGGCTGCGCCAGCGGCCCTGGCGCCAACCCCCGCGACCCGCTGGAGCCCTACAACCGGGCGATGTTCAGCTTCAACGATGCCGTCGACAGCGCGGTGCTTGAGCCCGTGGCCACCGGCTACCGCGATGTGACGCCGACCGTGGTGCGCACCGCAGTGACCAACTTCTTCGCCAACCTGGGTGACCTGTGGTCGGCCGTGAACAACGCGCTGCAGCTCAAGGGCGAGGGCACCTACAACAGCGTGGTGCGCTTTACCACCAACACCGTGTTTGGTCTGGGCGGTCTGATCGATATCGCCAGCGAGATGGACATCGAGCGCCACAAGCAGGACTTTGGCCTGACCCTGGCGCGCTACGGCATGCCCTCCGGTGCCTACATCGTCTGGCCTTTGCTGGGCCCCTCGACCATCCGTGACTCCGCCGGCATGGTGGTGGACTGGCAAGGCAATGTGGTCAGCTCGATCAACGATGTGCCGGTGCGCAACTCGCTGACCGGCCTGCGCATCGTCAACACCCGCGCCAACCTGCTGGGCACCACGTCGCTGGTGCAGTCTGCGGCACTCGACAAGTACAGCTTCACCCGTGACGCCTACCTGCAGCTGCGCCAGAACGCCAGCCAGTCCGCTGAGGACGAGGACGAGACCCAGTGGATGAACGAGTCGGCCGCTGACCCCCAGCCCCAGGGCGGCGTCAAATAAGCCGGCGTTATAAAGACTTACAAGAAATATAGCGGTGCATGCAACTGCATGGCCGCCTCAGCATCAAAAGTGCTCCGAGTCTGAATCGCAGACCTGGGCTGAAAGGAAAGCATATGTTCAATCGTCGCGCATGGGTGCAGTACTCCGCCGCAGTGGCTGCCGTGGCCTGCATGGCATCGGCCCCTCTGGTGGCCAGCGCCGCCGACATGGCGCCCGACGCCATGATCAAGCAACTCTCGGACGAGGTGCTCAACACCTTGAAGACCGACCAGTCCATCCGCGGTGGTGATGTCTCCAAGATCACCTCGTATGTCGACAGCGTGGTCATGCCCAATGTGGATTTCCGCCGCATGATGGCTTCGGCCGTTGGCCCCAAGTGGCGCACGGCCACGGCTGCGCAGCAGCAGCAACTGCAAGATGAGTTCAAGAAGCTGATGGTCAACACCTACGCCGGTGCGCTGCACCAGGTGAGCAACCAGACCATCAATGTCAAGCCGGTGCGCATGCAGGCAGGCGACAAAGAGGTGGTGGTGCGCTCCGAGATCCTGGGTCGTGGTGACCCGATCCAGCTGGACTACCGCCTGCAAAAGACGCCGGGCCAGGGCATGGGCTGGAAGATCTACAACCTGAACGTGATGGGTATCTGGATGGTGGAGACCTACCGCAACCAGTTCCAGGAAGAGTTGAACAAGCCCGGTGGCAGCCCGCAGACCTTGATCGACTCGATCGCTGCCCGCAACAAGGCCAACGCAGGCAAGTAAGCATGGCCGCGCTCAGCCTGCCTTCGACCTTGACCCATGACCAGGCACAGGCCTGCCTGCAGCACTTGCAGGCGGGCATGGCGCAGCTGCCTGCGGGCGCTGCGGTGCAGATCGATGCCAGTGCCTTGGCGGTGTTTGACTCGTCGGCGCTGGCGGTGATGCTGGGCAGCCGGCGCGCGGCACTGGGGGCCGGCCGGCCCTTTGAGATGCGCGGCGTGTCCGCGCCGCTGCTGTCGCTGGCCCGCCTCTATGGTGTCGATGGCCTGCTGACCACCGCCGGCTGAGCGCTGAATCCCCAGGACAGCGCCATCTGGCCGCTGCGCCTACAATGGCCGACTCATGTCCGCCATCGCATTCCAATCCGTCTCCAAGGTCTACCAGACCGCCAAGGGGCCCTTCCAGGCATTGAACAACGTCAGCCTCGATATCGAGGAAGGGGAGTTCTTTGGCCTGCTCGGCCCCAACGGCGCGGGCAAGACCACCATGATCAGTATTCTGGCCGGCCTGGCCCGTGCCAGCAGTGGCTCCGTCAAGGTGCTGGGCAGCGATGTGCGCGAGGATTACGCCAACGCGCGCCGCAAGCTCGGTATCGTGCCCCAGGAGCTGGTTTTTGATCCCTTTTTCAATGTGCGCGAGTCGCTGCGCATCCAGTCGGGCTATTTCGGTGTGAAGAACAACGATGCCTGGATCGATGAGCTGCTCGAGAGCCTGGGTCTGGCCGACAAGGCCACGGCCAATATGCGCCAGCTGAGCGGCGGCATGAAGCGCCGCGTGCTCGTCGCCCAGGCGCTGGTGCACAAGCCGCCGATCATCGTGCTCGATGAACCCACGGCTGGCGTCGATGTGGAGTTACGCCAGACCTTGTGGCAGTTCGTCAGCAAGCTCAACAAGCAAGGCCATACGGTGCTGCTCACCACCCATTACCTGGAAGAGGCCGAAGCGCTGTGCAACCGCATTGCGATGCTGCGCTCGGGCCATGTGGTGGCGCTGTCGACCATGGCCGAGCTGCTGCAGGGCAGCTCCTCGAACGTGCTGCAGTTCAAGACCGATGGCCTGCTGCCGGCCGATCTGGCCGCCCAGGCGCGCATCACCGGCCGCATTGTGCAGTTGCCCGCCAGCAGCGCAGCGGATGTGGAGCGCATCCTTGCCCAGCTGCGCACGGCAGGCGTGGTGGTGGAAGACCTGGAGATCCGCCGCGCGGATCTGGAGGATGTGTTCTTGCAAGTGATGGCGCGCGATGCCGTGGTGGACCATGCCACCACGCAACTGGGTGCGGGAGTGGCACGATGAGCGGCTGGCAAACCCTGTTTTACAAAGAAGTGCTGCGTTTTTGGAAGGTGAGCTTCCAGACCGTGGCCGCGCCGGTGCTGACCGCCGTGCTCTACCTGCTGATCTTTGGCCATGTGCTGCAAGGCCGCGTGACCGTGTTCAGCGATGTCAGCTACACCGCTTTCCTGGTGCCGGGCCTGGTGATGATGAGCCTGCTGCAAAACGCCTTTGCCAACAGCTCGTCGAGCCTGGTGCAAAGCAAGATCATGGGCAGCCTGGTGTTTGTGCTGCTGACGCCGCTGTCGCACTGGGGCTGGTTCTTTGCCTTTGTCGGCGCCTCCATCGTGCGGGGTCTGGCCGTCGGCCTGGGGGTCTATGTGATCACCTTGTTCTTCGCGCCGCCGCATTTTGCATCGCTGCCCTGGGTGCTGATGTTTGCCGTGCTGGGTGCGGGCCTGATGGGTACGCTGGGCCTGCTGGCCGGCCTGTGGGCGGACAAGTTCGACCAGATGGCTGCGTTCCAGAACTTTGTGATCGTGCCGATGACCTTTCTGTCGGGCGTGTTCTATTCGATCCAGTCGCTGCCCCCGTTCTGGCAAAAGGTCAGCCACCTGAACCCGTTCTTCTACATGATCGACGGCTTTCGCTATGGCTTTTTTGGCCAGAGCGACACCTCGCCCTGGCTGAGCCTGGGCATTGTGGCGGTCGCCTGGCTGCTGGTGAGTGCATTGGCCGTGCAGCTGCTGCGCACCGGCTACAAGATCCGCAACTGATGAACATTGGCTGCAGCCCACGCGTGGCTGCAGTCGCCTGGCCAGCAGCCCGCCCCACGGAGCGGCTGGCAGGCATTTAGAACCGACTAAGTGAGAGCGTGCAATGACTGCTGAGGACCTCAAAGACATCATCACCGCCGGCCTGGCCTGCGAACATATTGCGCTGGAAGGCGACGGCCGCCACTGGTTTGCCACCATCGTGTCGCCTGCCTTTGAAGGCAAGCGCCTGATCCAGCGCCACCAGCTGGTCTACGCGACCTTGGGCCAGAAGATGCATACCGATGAGGTGCATGCACTGTCGATGAAGACGCACACCCCTGCCGAGTGGGCTGCCCAGCAGGCCTGATTTTTCTTGTATCAACCCAGGCTGGCCCAGCCCCATCCGGCAAGGATGCGCAGGCTGCCGCTGGCGAAAGTGCCCCATGGACAACACCACCATGATCACCTTGGCCCTCTCCAAAGGCCGCATTTTTGACGAAACCCTGCCGCTGCTGGCCGCTGCAGGCATCGAGGTGCTCGAAGACCCCGAAAAGTCACGCAAGCTGATTTTTGCCACCACCCAGCCCGATGTGCAGGTGGTGCTGGTGCGCGCCTCCGATGTGCCCACCTATGTGCAATACGGCGGCGCCGACCTGGGCGTGACCGGCAAGGACACCTTGCTCGAGCATGGCGGCGAGGGTCTCTTCCAGCCGCTCGATCTGCAGATCGCCAAGTGCCGCGTGAGCGTGGCGGTGCGCAACGACTTTGACTATGCCCAGGCCGTCAAGCGCGGCGCACGCCTGCGCGTGGCCACCAAGTACCCGCAGATTGCGCGTGAGTTCTTTGCGCGCAAGGGCGTGCACGTGGACCTGATCAAGCTCTACGGCAGCATGGAGCTGGCGCCGCTGACCGGCCTGGCCGATGCCATCGTTGACCTGGTGAGCACCGGCAATACCCTGCGCGCCAACCACCTTCAGGAAGTCGAGCACATTATCGACATCAGCTCCCACCTGGTGGTGAACCAGGCGGCGCTCAAGCTCAAGCAAAAGCGCCTGCGCCATATCATCGATGTGTTCGCCGCCGGCGTGGCCCAGAACAGCTAAGCCGCACCTACCATCCCCCAGGCTGGCACCTGCCTGTTTGAAAAGTGTCTGAGTCAGAAGGTAATCACTATGGAATTCGTTGCCACTCCCGCCCGTCTGTCAACCACCGATGCCCAGTTCGAGCATGATTTTGCTCAGCGCCTGCATTGGTCGGCAGACACGGACGCTGCCATCGAGCAGCGGGTGGCAGATATCCTGGCGGATGTGCAAAAGCGCGGCGATGCCGCCGTGCTGGACTACACCGCGCGCTTTGATGGCCTGCAGGTGAGCAGCATGGCTGCGCTGGAGTTGAGCAAGCAAGAGCTCAAGGCCGCCTTTGAGGGCCTACCCACTGAGCAGCGCGAGGCGCTTGAATCCGCAGCCCGCCGCGTGCGCAGCTACCACGAGGCCCAGAAAAAGGCCAATGGCGAGAGCTGGAGCTACCGCGACGAAGACGGTACCTTGCTGGGCCAGAAGGTCACGCCGCTGGACCGCGTGGGCATCTATGTGCCAGGCGGCAAGGCCGCCTACCCCAGCAGCGTGCTGATGAACGCCATCCCCGCCCATGTGGCTGGTGTGGAAGACATCATCATGGTGGTGCCCACGCCCCAGGGCGTGAAGAACCCGCTGGTGCTGGCTGCGGCCTATGTGGCGGGCGTACACCGCGCCTTCACCATTGGCGGCGCACAGGCCGTGGCGGCGCTGGCGTATGGCACGGCCACCATCCCCAAGGTGGACAAGATCACCGGCCCGGGCAATGCCTATGTGGCCAGCGCCAAAAAGCGCGTGTTTGGCCTGGTGGGCATCGACATGATTGCCGGCCCCAGCGAAATTCTGGTGCTGGCCGATGGCTCGACGCCGCCGGACTGGGTGGCTATGGACCTGTTCTCGCAGGCCGAGCACGATGAGCTGGCGCAGTCGATTCTGCTTTGCCCCGATGCCGCCTACCTGGATGCCGTGCAGCGCGAAATCGACCGCCTGCTGCCCGAGATGCCGCGCAAGGCCATCATCGCCAAGAGCCTGTCGGACCGGGGAGCACTGATCCTGACGCGCAACATGGAAGAGGCCTGCGCGCTGAGCAACCGCATTGCGCCCGAGCACTTGGAAGTCTCCAGCCGCGATCCGCACCGCTGGGAGCCCTTGCTCAAGCATGCGGGCGCAATCTTCCTGGGTGCCTACACCAGCGAAAGCCTGGGCGACTACTGCGCAGGCCCCAACCATGTGCTGCCCACCAGCGGCACCGCGCGTTTCTCGTCGCCGCTGGGTGTCTATGACTTCCAAAAGCGCTCCAGCCTGATCGAGGTGAGCGAGGCGGGCGCCCAGGTGCTGGGCAAGACCGCGGCGGTGCTGGCCTATGGCGAAGGCCTGCAAGGCCACGCGCGCGCAGCCGAGATGCGCATCAAGCGCTAAACCCCAATGGCTTGACGCCGCCCCGCGTCACCAAGACAGGGGCAGCACCGGCTGCTCAGTGGCGCTCGCAGGCTGCCGGCACATAGGCTTGCCACTGCACCACCAGCTGGGCGCGGCTCTGGCCCCGGGGCCAGGGAATGCTCCAGGCACCCTCGTGCAGGCGCATACCTTGCAGCCCATCGAGCACCGGGTAGGGCCCGGTAGGGGCGTCCCGATCCGCATCTTCTTGCGCCTGCCAGATCCGCAGCGCACCCTGCTGCTGCAGGCGCTCGGCCGTGGCCCAGGGCGAATGGCGCGGGTCGCCCGGGATCAGCACCGAGGGCTGGCTTTGGGCGCCAATGGCGACAAGGCCTCCGGTCCAGGCATCGCTGGCGACGGTATCGAGCGGGCAGCTGGACAGCGAATCCCAGGTGGCCTCGGCCTGCTTAGCCAGCGCGGCGGCAGGCCAGTCGCTGCGCACGGGGCTCCTGCGGAAGTCCGAGATCTTCCACAGGTACACACCGCAGAGCACGGAAATCAACGTGAGCCACACGATGGTGCCGCGCAGCAGATAAGGGCGCATTAGCGCGAGCCAGGCGCTGGGGATCAGCGCCGCTGCCAGCACGCCGCTGAAAGGCCACATCGGCACGCCCCACATATCGCGCAGACGCAAGCCCAGGGCCATGCCCAGGGCCGCCAGCAGCAAACCGGGGGCCAGTGCGATGAGGCACAGGTAGGCCGGCTTGGCGCTGTGCCATTGCCAGGGGGCGGACACTGCAGGCCGCAGCCTGGACCAGCGCAGCCGCAAAAAGGCAAACAGCACTATCAGCAAGAGCGGCAGGTGGTTGAGCAGCTGGGTCAGCAAAAAACCCAGCGCGCCGGCGCGCGGCGATTCGCCGGAGCTGTTGGAGCGGTCCTTGGCATAGGAGAAAGGCAGCCAGTCATTGTGGTGCAGCCAAAGCAGGTGCGGTGCAAACACCAGCGCCATCACCAGCAAGGCCAGCCAGGGGCCTGGACGGCGCAGCAGGCTGCGTGCGGGGCTCAGCACCGTAAACAGGCCCAGGCAGAGCAGCAGCAAGCCAATGGAGTATTTGCTCAGCAGCCCCAGGCCCGCCATCAGGCCCAGCATCAGCCATTGCCAGCGCTTGTCGTCCTGCCAGGCGGCCAGGTAGAAGTAGCAGATGCCCGCCCAAAAAGGCATCTGCGCAATATTGTGGTTGAACTCCAGCGCGGGCCGTGTGTAGAAGACCACGCCCATGGTCAGCACCGTGCCGATAAAGGCGCGCTCGCGTCCCAGCAGGCGGCAGGCGGTCAGCCAGACCAGCCACAAGGTCAGCGCCACGCACAGCTGGCTTAGCGCAAACGGGCCCCAGCGGCCCAGTGCCAGAAAGGACACATGCAGCGCAATCGGTGGCAGCGGCGGATGCTTGTAGTAACCCCATTGCCATTCACGGCCCCAGCCCAGGCTCTCGACCACATCCAGCGGAAAGCTGGGGGCCAGCAGCGGTGGCATGAGGGTCCAGGCCAGGGCGTACAGGCAGGCAAAGGCCAGCATGGTGCGCAACGCTTTTTGGTGGTCGTGCGGCTGGAGTGGGTGGGGGATGGCAGGGGGCATGCAGTGGAGCGCTCACAGCGCTTGAGGCTGTGTCAGGGGCTGGGTGGGCTTTGTAAAGCTGGCTAGTGTAGCTGCAGGCTATCGGCTGCATCTACCGTTGGCGGGGCAGCAGGCGGGGGTTTTGGTTACTGAAAATATCAGTCGCTGCGGGCGGGTGCCAGCAGATCGGCCAGGCTGCTGAGCGCGGGCGCGCAGGCCTGGGCTAGCTTCAGGTCCAGCAGCGCGTCATCGCGCATCTGGCCCAGGTTGATGGCCGCCACCGGCAGGCCCGCTTGCTTGGCGGCATGCACAAAGCGCAGGCCCGAATACACCATCAAGGAGCTGCCCACCACCAGCAGTGCGCCGCTGGCAGCCAGGTGGTCCATGGCTTGCTGGCGGCGCGCGGCTGGCACGTTTTCACCGTAAAAGACGACATCGGGTTTGAGGATGCCGCCGCAGGCAGGGCAGGCTGGCACCTGAAAGGCGGTAAAGTCCACGCCGGCCAGGTCGGCATCGCCATCGGGTGCGGCGCTGGCGCTCAGGTGCTGCCAATCGGGGTTGGCGGCCAGCAGCTGGTGCTGGAAATCAGTACGCGCCAGGCGCTGGCCGCAGCCCATGCAGACCACCTGGTCGAGCCGGCCATGCAGATCCACCACCCGCTCGCTGCCCGCGCGCTGGTGCAGTCCATCGACGTTCTGGGTGATCAGGCCTTGGACATAACCGGCCTGCTCCAGCCGGGCTAGCGCCTGGTGCGCGGCATTGGGCTGGGCCTGCGAGAACACCGGCCAGCCCACCAGGCTGCGCGCCCAGTAGCGCTGGCGCGTGAGTGTCTCGGCCATGAAATCCTGAAAGCGCACCGGGGCAGGGCGCTTCCAGGCGCCTTGCGCATCGCGGTAATCGGGGATGCCGCTGCCGGTGCTCACGCCCGCGCCGGTCAGCACGGTCCAGGGGCGGTGCTGCTGCAGCAAGCGGGTCAAGGCTGCCAGATCTGCGGAAACAGGGGCTTGCGGGAGGAGGTCGGTGAGAAGTGGCATGGCTTAGGGCTTGGCTGCCCTGATGATAGTGGCCCCAACGTCCGATGGCTGCAGTCTGGTTTATCAACACGAAATTCGTGTTGCACGAATTTCGTGTAAAATCGGCCGCATGAAAAATCTCACCATCACTGTGGAAGACAGCGTGCTGGAATGGGCACGGGTCGAGGCCGCAAGGCGCGGCACCAGCGTCTCACGCATGGTAGGAGATTTTATGGCCGAGCTCCAGCAGCGCGAGGACGCCTACGAGCGTGCCTACCTGGCCTGGCGCACGGACGAGCGCAGCTGGCAAGGCGGTGCAACGCCCCAGGGTGGCGCCGCTGCGGCACGCAAAATCGGCGGCCGCCGCAAGACCGGGCAGGAGGGCGCATGAGCACCGTGTTTGTCGATACCTCGGTGCTGGTCGCCGCAGAAAACGTCTCCGATGCCACGCTCTACCAGGCCACCTTGGACTGGCTCGATCTGCTGTGGAGCAGCCGCACCGGCCGCACCGGCAACCAGGCGCTGAGTGAGTTCTACGACCAGGTCACCACGGCGGCCAACCCCATGCCCCAAGGCGATGCACGCGCCGCCATCCGCCGCTACCAAAGCTGGACGCCCTGGAAAACCGATGCCGCCACCTTGGAGACCGCCTGGGCGGTGCAGGCGCGCCATGCCTTGGACTTTGGCGATTGCCTGGCGGTGGCCTGCGCCCAGCACAGTGGCTGCCAGCAGATGCTCAGCCTCCACCTGCCCCATGGCGCCGAATTTGGTGGCGTGACCATCGTGCACCCCTTGCGCCAGGCTGCTCCGGCCCAGGCCAAAGCCTGAATATTCCTGATGTGAAAGAGTGATGTGATGACGTCCCAAGACAAGTCCCAACAGGCCCTGCAACGCATCCGCGCCGATGTGCGCGCCATGCAGGCCTACCATGTGCAAGATTCCAAGGGTCTGCTGAAGATGGACACCATGGAGAACCCCTACCGCCTGCCGGATGCGCTGCAGCAAAAGCTGGGCGAGCGGCTGGGCGCGCTGGAGATCAACCGCTACCCGGGCGAGCGCCTGGAAACGCTCAAGAAAATGCTGGCCGACTATGTGGGCGCACCCACGGGCACGGCCGTGCTGCTGGGCAATGGCTCGGACGAGATCATCACCTTGCTGGCGCTGGCCACCGCCCAGCCCCATGCCGAAGGCCGCGCCAAGATGCTCGCGCCCATGCCGGGTTTTGTGATGTACCCCATGTCCGCCCAACTGCAGGGCCTGGACTTTGTCGGCGTCAACCTGACGGCAGACTTTGACCTGGATGTGCCCGCGATGCAGGCCGCCATCGCAAAGCACAAGCCCGCCATCACCTATATCGCCTACCCCAACAACCCGACCGCCACCTTGTGGGATGACGACAAGGTGCTGGCCGTCATCGATGCGGTGGCGGAGGTGGGTGGCCTGGTGGTGATGGACGAGGCCTACCAGCCCTTTGCCAGCCGCAGCTGGATCGACCAGATGCGCGCCGACCCGGCGCGCAATGGCCATGTGCTGCTGATGCGTACGCTGTCCAAGTTCGGCCTGGCCGGTGCGCGCCTGGGCTACCTGGTGGGGCCGGCGGTCATCGTCAACGAAATCGACAAGGTGCGCCCGCCCTACAACATCAGCGTGCTCAACTGCGAGACCGCGATTTTTGCGCTGGAGCATGAGGCGCTCTATGCCGAGCAGGCCCGCGCCATCCGCGCAGAACGCCAGCCGCTGATTGACGCGCTGCAGGCGCTGGGCGGTGTGCGCAAGGTCTGGCCTTCAGAAGCGAACATGGTGCTGATGCGCGTGGACGATGCGGGCAAGACCCAGGCGGCGATGAAGGCGCGTGGCGTGCTCGTCAAGAATGTATCGGCCATGCACCCGCTGCTGGCCCAGTGCCTGCGCCTGACCGTGGGCACCCGTGAAGAAAATGCCCGCATGCTGGCGGCGCTCAAGGAGTCTGTATGAATAATCTGGTGCCCACCCCATCGACCGCCACGCCGCTGCACCGCACGGCCGAGGTGGCCCGCAACACCGCCGAGACCCGTATCCAGGTGCGTGTGAACCTGGACGGCACGGGCCTTGCCCGGCTGAATTCGGGCATCGGCTTTCTGGACCACATGCTCGACCAGATCGCGCGCCACGGCCTGATCGACCTGGACATCGAGTGCGCGGGCGACCTGCATATCGACGGCCACCACACGGTCGAAGACATCGGCATCACCTTGGGCCAGGCCTTTGCGAAGGCGATTGGTGACAAGAAGGGCATACGCCGCTATGGCCACGCCTATGTACCGCTCGACGAGGCGCTCAGCCGCGTCGTGATCGATTTCTCGGGCCGCCCGGGTCTGCACATGGATGTGAAGTTCACTGCAGGCAGCATTGGCCAGCTCGATACGCAGCTGGTGTACGAGTTCTTCCAGGGCTTTGTGAACCATGCCGGCGTGACCTTGCACATCGACAACCTCAAGGGCTTCAATGCCCACCACCAGTGCGAGACCATCTTCAAAGCCTTTGCGCGCGCATTGCGATTTGCGCTGGAGCATGATCCGCGCATGGCGGGCGTGATCCCCTCGACCAAGGGATCGCTGTAAGCGCGCCGTTGGCGACTGGCGCTACACTCACTTCTTGCAAGCTATGACAACTTCATCCAATACCGTTGCCGTGGTGGACTACGGCATGGGCAATCTGCGCTCGGTATCGCAGGCCGTGCAGGCGGCAGCGGCCGGCTCGTCCGTGGCCGTGGTGGTGACGGCCGACCCCGACGTGGTGCGTGCCGCCACCCGCATTGTGCTGCCAGGCCAGGGCGCCATGCGCGACTGCATGGCCGAGCTCAAGGCCTCGGGCCTGCAGGACAGCGTGCTGGAAGCGGCCCGCAACAAGCCGATGTTCGGCGTCTGCGTGGGCATGCAGATGCTGCTGGACCACAGCGAAGAGGGCGACACCCCGGGCCTGGGCCTGATCGCCGGCCAGGTGCGCAAGTTCCAGCTGGCAGGCCGCACCCAGGCCGATGGCAGCCGCTTCAAGGTGCCGCAGATGGGCTGGAACCAGGTGCAGCAGCAAGCCCATGGCGGCCAGCCCCACCCGGTCTGGCAGGGCGTGCCCGACCAGTGCTATTTCTATTTTGTCCACAGCTTTTATGCGGCCCCCGCCAGTGATGCCCAGTGCCACGGCTGGGCCGAATACGGCGAGCGCTTTGCCTGCGCCATTGGCCGTGACAACATCTTTGCCACCCAGTTTCATCCAGAAAAAAGTGCGGACCAGGGCCTGGCGCTCTACCGCAACTTCCTGCACTGGAACCCTTAAATTTTCACCGTCAGCCCACTACCATGCTGCTCATTCCTGCGATTGACCTCAAGGACGGTCACTGCGTTCGCCTCAAGCAAGGCGATATGGACCAATCCACCACCTTTGGTGAAGACCCGGTTGCGGTCGCCCGCCGCTGGTTCGATGCGGGCGCGCGCCGCCTGCATCTGGTGGACCTCAACGGCGCCTTTGCCGGCCAGCCCAAGAACCTGCCAGTCATCAAGGCCATCCTGAAAGAGTTTGGTGACGAGCTGCCGGTGCAGCTGGGCGGCGGCATTCGCGATCTGGACACCATCGAGAAATACATCGATGCCGGCATGCAGTACGTGATCATCGGCACCGCTGCGGTCAAGGACCCGGGCTTTTTGCAGAACGCCTGCACGGCCTTTGCCGGCCACATCATCGTCGGCCTCGATGCCAAGGACGGCATGGTTGCCACCGATGGCTGGAGCAAGATCACCCAGCATTCGGTCATCGAGACGGCCAAGCGCTTTGAGGACTGGGGTGTGGAATCGATCATCTACACCGACATCGGCCGCGACGGCATGCTCAGCGGCATCAACATGGAAGCCACCATCAAGCTGGCACAGGCGATCAAGATGCCGGTGATTGCCTCCGGTGGTCTGTCGGGCATGGCCGATATCGAGGCGCTGTGCAAGGCCGAGCCCGAAGGCGTCGAAGGCGTCATCTGCGGCCGCGCCATCTACACCGGTGATCTGGACTTTGCAGCGGCCCAGGAGCGCGCGGACCAGTTGAGTGACAGTGTCTGATTGGCGCTGAAACTCTCTGCAACACAGCAGAACAGCAAGGCCACCCTCGGGTGGCCTTTTTGATACCTGTGTTAATTGAAACAGTTTGTATTCGATCTTGGGTGTCCCCTGGTGTCCAACCTGTGGGAGTGGGACTACACTGTGCTTTTAAGTCCGTGTGGTGACTGCGAATTTGAAAAATGTCAACAAATGCTAGTTGTTACCCGCAGCTGCTTCTGATGACCGACAAATGTTTTGAATAACTGTGGCTTATCAGACAATGGTTGCTTGGTCAGGATGACAGAATCCATAGAAGTCTTGGATAGCGCATTCTGCAAGACCTCTTTGAAAGCCCCCTGTGATACTCGTGACTGGCGGAGCCGGCTATGTTGGCTCTCATATCTGCATTGCCTTGGCCGAAGCCGGCATGCCGTTCCTGATTCTGGATAACTTCAGCAATGCAAGGCGTTCGGTCATCACCAGGCTGGGCAAGATCCTGGGCTTTGCGCCGCCCTGCATCGATGCCGATGTGCGCGATGTCGCGGTGCTGGAACAATTGTTTGACGAGCAGCATTTCGATGCGGTCATCCACAGCGCTTTTCTCACCGCGTCTGCCGATGCTGCGCGCGAGCCACTGCGCTACTACGACAACAATGTCTCGGGCACCATCGGCCTGCTGCGCGCCATGCAGACCGCCGGCTTGCGCAACCTGGTGGTGTCGTCCTCGTCAGTGGTCTATGGAGATCCGGCGCCGCACCCGGTGCGCGAGGACGCGCCGCTGTCTGCCTGCACGCCCTACGGCCAGACGGCACTGATGGTGGAGCAGGTGCTCAGCAGCTTGGATGAAGCCTCACCCAAGCGCTGGCGCATGGCCTTGCTGCGCAGCTTCAATGCCGTGGGCTGCCATGACAGCGGCCTGATTGCCGAAGACCCACCGCGCATGTCTTCGCACGTGGCGCCGTATCTGGCCCAGGTGGCTGCCGGCAAGCGCGATGGCCTGCGCATCTATGGCGGCGACTACCCCACGCCCGATGGCACCCCCGTGCGCGACTACCTGCATGTGATGGACCTGGCCCGTGCCTATGTCGCCACCTTGCAGTATTTGCGCGGCCATGCGGGCCTGGCCCGCTTCAATATCGGCTCGGGCCAGCCCACCTCGGTACTGGGTCTGGTGCGCGCTTTCGAGCATGCCAATGGCCGTGCCGTGCCTTTTCGCATAGGGGCGCGCCGCGCCGGCGATGCAGCGCATTGCTGGGCGGATATCTCGCAAGCACGCACGCAACTGGGCTGGCAGCCCAAGCTGGGGCTGGACCGCATGATGGAAGATGTCTGGCGCTGGCAAATCGGCACCGGCCGCAGCGTGCACTGACGGATCCTGACCCAATGCCTGGCGGCCCAAGCGCTACAGGCGTTTTTCTGGCCCGCAGCCTGCGCGCCAGCGCTGGGCGTGTTATTGTTTTGCCCGTCTGGCGCTATCGCCACCGCTCCCATCTGCCACGAGATCTTCCATGCTTGCCAAACGCATCATTCCTTGCCTCGACGTTACCGGCGGTCGCGTCGTCAAAGGTGTCAATTTTGTCGAACTGCGCGATGCCGGCGACCCGGTGGAGATTGCGGCGCGCTACAACACCCAGGGTGCCGATGAGCTGACCTTTCTGGACATCACCGCCACCAGCGATGGCCGCGATCTGATCTTGCCGATCATCGAGGCCGTCGCCAGCCAGGTGTTCATTCCGCTGACCGTGGGCGGCGGTGTGCGCACGGTGGCCGATGTGCGGCGCCTGCTCAATGCCGGTGCCGACAAGACCAGCTTCAACTCTGCGGCCATTGCCGACCCGGCCGTCATCAATGCAGCCAGCGACCGCTATGGCTCGCAGTGCATTGTGGTCGCCATCGACGCCAAGCGCCGCCAAGGCCAGGATGTCATCGAGCGCGGCGAGGGCTGGGATGTTTACAGCCACGGCGGGCGCAAGAACACGGGGCTGGATGCTGTCCGCTGGGCCAGCGATATGGCCGCGCGCGGCGCCGGAGAGATCTTGCTCACCAGCATGGACCGCGATGGCACCAAGTCCGGTTTTGACCTGGCCCTGACCCGTGCCGTGGCCGATGCCGTGGGCGTGCCCGTCATTGCTTCGGGCGGTGTGGGCAACCTCGACCACCTGGCCGATGGCGTGCAGCAGGGTGGTGCCGATGCGGTGCTGGCGGCCAGCATCTTCCACTACGGCGAGTTCACCGTGCAGCAGGCCAAAGAGCGCATGCGCGAGCGCGGTATTCCGGTTCGACTCTAAGAACCTGTTCAAAGTCTCCTCGCGCCGCGACAGTGTCTTTGCGAGATGGGATGCGAGGGGGGCGCCCAGCCGCGCAACACCGCAGTAATAGCCGCGCTATTGCGAGGATTTGCAACGACGCAGACCGCTCCCTTCCCGGGCAGCGCAAAGTCACAGTCCCTACGGGTTGGAGTGAAATCGGGCGATTTCTGCGCGCTGGCTCTTGCTTGCACCCCGGTGCAAGCTGCGTTCCATCCCTTCGAACTCATCCCGATTGCACTCCAACGCGGCTGCGTAGTGACTTTGAACAGGTTCTAAGAACAGATTCTTAGCACGGCTTTTCAGGCTGGTTTTTGACACAAGCAACGGCGCCTTTGGCGCCGTTTGTGTTGTGGGGCCTGATCCAGCTAGCTACCTATTCCGTCTGCGAGCTTTGGGCCAGCGACGCCGCCCTTGCTGGAACTCTCCAGTCTCCGCTGTCTGAACTGCCCAGGCCGTTTGTGCGCGTTTGCACTCTCCTCCGTAGGCATTCACCAGCCAGCCTCTGGAGGGGTGGCGTGACTGGCGTTTGTCTTCGGCCATTGCAAGCGGCTATTCGCCGGCGCGTGGATTGGCAGACCTGGCTACCCCATGCACCTGGGTGCGGCCAAGAGGCATTTGCAAACGGCATACCCTGAGCGTGCTGAGCAGCCAAGTTCTGAGCCTCCGCACTCTCCTTCGTCACTAGTGATCTGCAAAGCTATAAAAATGATTGATTTAATCGATCAGAAATGACAGTTTGCAATGATTGACAATGTTTCCAAAGTTGAAACACACTCGGTAATTGCAAACTGCTATAAACGCGATCTATCTATTTTTAGTCACAGTTTGTTTCGGTTGTCTGAAAAATGCGGCAGCAAAAGCCGTAGGCAATTGCAATAGAACTATGAGAAAACGCGTCGCCGATCCGGGCCTGGTGACGCTGATAAGAGGCTGGGAGTTGTCGGCTATGTCGGTGTTTGGGTTATGCGTTATGCAGGCTTTGGCCTGCCTGTCTGTTTTCCGCAAGATTTGGGCGCGCACTGCGATGCTGGTGGCGCTGCTGGTGTTACCGGTCAGTGTCTGGGCGCAGGTCTGTGCAGCGCCCGGCAAGGACGGTGCAGGCTCTGCAACTGGCATAGTAAATAGCTACTTTCCAGGCACTACGGCATCTCTGAATGCTGGTAGTACGAGCTTGACCATTGGTGCCCGAAATACGGCAGGCGCAACGACTGCGTTCGCTGCCAATGACCTCATGCTGGTCATCCAGATGCAGGACGCCAGCATCAATGCCGTCAACTCCAGCGCCTACGGCAGCGGGGGGAGTGGTGGTCAGGGTTCCACCAGCGTCAATAACACCGGTCTGTATGAGTTTGTCCGTGTGGTCTCGGTTTCGGGGTCCACCGTGACGTTCACGCCGGCGCTGGCCAATAACTATCGCAACGCAACGGCAACCTCCACTTCTGGCCAGAAGACCTACCAAGTCGTGCGGGTGCCGCAGTACACCACGGCGGCCGTCAGCGGTGTCACCGCCCCCGCTTGGAATGGTTCCACCGGAGGCGTCGTTGCCATTGATGCCCGCGATACTTTGACGCTCAATAGCGGCACAGTGGAAGGCCAGACCGGCCGTGCCATTTTCCTGGCAGGCAAGGGCTTTCGCGGTGCCATCGGTAGCAATGGCTCCGCACAGGGATCGCGAGACGATTGGATGGGCACTTATGCTGCTGCGGGTGGCGGAGGCGGGAAGGGTGAAGGCATTGCAGGCACACCGCAGTATTTGGCCAACAAGAGCGGAAACTATGGCGCAAAGCTGACGAATGCGGTTCTCAATGGGGGCATCAGCCAGATAGATTCGGGCATCGAAGGCTACCCAGGAGGCTCGCGTGCGCGCGGCGCCCCGGGCAATGCAGGCGGTGGTGGTGCCGATGGCGCACCTGCTGGTGTCAATAACAACAATTACAACGCAGGCGGCGGTGGCGGCGGCAACTACGCCGCCGGCGGACTGGGTGGTCGGCCCTGGGCGTATCCCTTGGTCGACAGCGGTGGTCGTGGCGGCGGTGGCTATATGGGTACCACCGCCTTCAACCGCATTTTCTTGGGTGGTGGCGGTGGTGCGGGTAGTACCAACAACGGCACCGCAGATTCTGCAGCCTACAGCAACAACGGTATTGGGTGTTCGGATGCGGATGGCCGTTGCTCCTCCGGTGCATCGGGTGGCGGTATTGTCATTTTGCGTGCGCAAAATGTCACCGGCACGGGCGTGATCGACGTGCGCGGCGCCAATGGCTACAACGTGCAAAACGATGCGGCAGGTGGCGGTGGCGCAGGCGGCTCGGTGGTGATCCATACGCTTGAAGGTGGCACTGCCGTGATTGATGCCAGCGGTGGTGACGGTGGCAACGCCTGGGCGGGCAGCCAGACTGGCACTGCAGGACGCCATGGCCCTGGCGGCGGCGGCGGCGGTGGCTTTATCGCTTTTTCTCCATCCAGCATGGTGGTCACGACGACCATCAATGGTGGCACTCCGGGTTACACCACCAATGGCACGACGGACAACTACGGCGCCTTTGGTAACCAGGGCGGCGTTGCCTCGTTCCAGTCACCCAATGCACCAGGCACCTTGCCGGGTGCTTCTTGCGCCCCAGATCTGCGCTTGGCCAAGAGCAACGGTGTCAACATTGTGAACGCGGGTAGCACAACCACCTACACCCTGACCGCCAGTAATGTGGGCGCTTCACCCACCACGGGTTTGATTACCGTGGTCGACAAGTTGCCTACAGGTTTGACGATTCCCTCAGGTACCATTTCCTTGGGGGGGACCAATGCCGCCAACTGGAGCTGTAGCGGCGCAGCCGGCGGCAGTGTGATCACCTGTACCAGCTCTACTGCCATTGCTGCGGCCGGTAGCAGTGTGTTTAGTGTGACGGTCAATGTCGGTCTGAGTTCGGCTACCAGCACAACCATCACCAACAAGGCCAAGATTGGTGGAGGCGGGGATCCGCTCAACGGCTCCGCCCCTACTGAGGCGACCGCGACGGCGTGTACCGGTAACCAGTCACCCGCTGGTTGTGCCATCGACGTCGATGCCGTGAAATCGCCTTTGCTGAGCCTGACCAACAATGACAACACCGATGTGGTCTTGGCAGGTGGGACGACCACCTATGCGTTGACCGTCAACAACGTCGGTGATGCGCCAAGTGCCGGCGTGGTCACCGTTGTGGATGTCTTGCCGACGGGCATGTCCTATACGGGTGCAGCGACTTTCAGCAGCGGCATTTTCAGCTGTAGCTATACCGCGTCAAGCAACAGCATCACCTGCACCACCAGCACCGCTATTGCGGCAGGTGGCAGTGCGGCGATTTCGCTGCCGGTCTCAATTGCCAGCACAGCGCCCAGCGCCTTGGTGAACCTCGCCCGCGTTGGCGGTGGCAGTGATTCCAGCAAGCCCAGTGCGCCCACGGTCGCGACCACGCAAACGTGCTCGCCATCGGTGGCTTCGGATATCGCCACGGGCTGCGCGGCCGATACCGATGCGGTCAAGCGTGTGCAACTGAACCTGACCAAGGACGATGGCCGCTTTGGCATCTATGTCGGCGGCACGACGACCTATGCCTTCCGCGTCAGCAATACCGGCGATGCCGACTCGGTGGGCACGATCAATTTCCGCGATGTGCTGCCCACGCCGATGAACTGGCCAGCAGCGCTGACCAAGACGGGCCCCAATGCCGCAGACTGGATCTGCACTCGGGTCAGCAACACGGAAGTCAGCTGTACCTCGAACACGGTGATTGCGGCGGGGGCGGTCAGCCAGTTCAGTCTGCTGGCCAATGCAGGCGCGATGACCAGCGGTGACCAGTACATGAACAAGGCACGCGTGGGCGGCGGCGGAGACGCCACCTTGGCTACGACCTCGCCCACGACCACGCAAGTCAATGCCTGTACCAACAACAGCATTCCTGCCGGTTGCGCCATCGATCTGAACACGGCGCAAACACCGCCGACGCTGCGGCTGACCAAGGTCCACGCCAATCCCCAGTCCAAAGCGCCTGGCGATACGGTGGCTTTCACGCTCACCGTTGCTAACTCCGCCACCGTCGAAGCCCTGGCCAATACCGTGCGGGTGGTCGATGTGTTCCCCACGGGGCTCAGCAATTTCACCGTGAACGCCAGCCAGGGTATCTTTAGCTGTGCCATGGGTTCGGGCGCTGACAGCAATGTGTTGACCTGCAACAACACCGGCGGTGCATTGGCCGCTAGCACCAGCGTCACCATCGCTGTCACTGCCACGGTCTCGGCGACCACCAGCACCACCTTGGTCAACAAGGCGCAGGTGGGTACCGACAACACGGATCCCACGACCAGCAGCTACCCCTCCAGCACGACGGCGGCGGCCTGTACGGCTGTCAATACGCCAACCGTGGGTTGCGCCACGGACTCGATCCCGGTGGTGCCATCAGCCACTTTGACGGTGGTGGCCAACGTGGCAAGCCGCGTAGCCAGTACCGACCAGTTCACCGTTGCCATCAGCAACGGCCCCACTGCGACGACCTCGGGCACCGCTACCAGCGCAAGCACCGCGGCCTTTGCGGCTACCCCGGGCACCAGCTACGCACTGAGTGAAACGGCTGCCGGCACGACCAACCTGGCGCGCTATACCACCACCTACGCCTGTACCAATGCCACCGCAGGCGGCACCTCGGTGGCGCCGGGCACTGGCACCACCGTGAATGTGACCCCGCAGGCGGGCGATGCCATCACCTGTACGTTCAGCAATACCCCGATTGCGCCGCGCCTGACCCTGGTCAAGAGCATTGCCTCGCGCGCACTGGCCTCGGACCAGTTCACGATCGCCATCAGCAATGGAGGCCCCACCGCATCGACCGCCGGCACGGCAACCTCGGCAAGCACCACGACTTACACGGCCACCGCCGGCACCAGCTACACACTGAGTGAAGTAGCAGCCGCTGGCGCCAACTTGTCGCGCTACAACAGCAGCTACAGCTGTACCAACACGGGCGTTGCCGGCACCACCATGCCTTCGGGCACGGGCACCAGCTTCAGCCTGGCGCCCCAGGCGGGCGACAACATCAGCTGTACCTTCAGCAACAGTGCCATTGCGCCCAAGCTGACGGTCAACACGGTCGTATCGGGCCGCATTCTCGGCACCGACCAGTTCAGCGTGGGCATCAACAATGGCGGCCCTAGCGCCACCACCAGCGGCACGCAAACCACAGCCTCGGCAGGCCCGACCACCGCGACGGCCGGCACCAGCTACCTGCTGACTGAAACCGCCGCCGGCACACCTGCGACCAACTTGGCCCGTTACACCACCACCTACAGCTGTACCAATGCGACGGCGGGCGGCACCAGCGTGTCCTCGGGTGCGGGTACCTCCATCACGGTCGTACCTCAAGCCGGTGATGACATCAGCTGTACCTTTACCAACACGCCGGTCTACCCCAAGCTCAGCGTGACCAAGGCCGCATCACCGACCAGCTTTGTCGTGGGTGCCAGCGGCCAGAGCTACCGCATCACTATTGGCGTGGCCAACGGGCCCACCACTGCGGCCATCAGCATCGCCGACAGCCTGCCCGCTGGCGTGACCCTGTCGGGTGCGCCAACCGTCAGTGGCGCCGCCACCCTGAGCGGTTGCAGCAGCAGTGGCAGCAGCATTGGTGCTTGCCAACTGGCCAGCGGCCTGGCCGATGGCAGCTATGTGCTGACCATTCCCGTGTCGGTGGCATCATCGGCCACGGGCGCCGGCGCTGCCAACACCGCCAATCTGGGCGGCGGCGGTGATCCCAGCTGTACGGCTGCCGCAACGACGGAGGCATGCGATCCCACCACCGCTGCGGTGGCCGTCAAGACCCCGGCCAATGTCAGCCTGGCAAAAACCGGCGCAGCCACTGCGGTGGCAGGCAATAGCTATGTCTACACGCTGGCGCTGGGCAATAGCGGCCAGACCGCCACGGCCTCCAACCTGGTGGTGCGTGACCAGCTCGCCTCCGGCATGGTCGCCACGGGCGTTACCGGCGCCAACTGCGGCACCTTGCCCAGTGCGGCAGGTGCCTTGCTGACCTGTACCGTGGCTGATCCGATCGCAGCAGATGGTGGCTCTGCCAGCATCCAGCTGACCGTGATCATGCCCAGCGGTGGCGGCAATGTCGTCAACTATGCGGCAACCCATCCATCGGGCAGCGGCAATCCGGGTGTGGACCCTGGCCCGGCCTGTACCAATGCGGCCAATGTGGCTTGTGCCAGCTCGACGGCCGCCGTCAGCACCCCCGCCAATGTCAGCCTGAGCAAGACGGGCGCAGCCACGGCGCTGACCGGCTCCAGCTATGTCTACACGCTGACCCTGAGCAACAGTGGCCAGTTGGCCACCGGCAGCAACCTGATCGTCAAGGACAAGCTGCCTGCAGGCGTGGTGGCTATTGCCGTGACTGGCGCCAACTGCGGCGCGCTGCCCAGCAGTGCCGCCGCCTTGCTGAGCTGTACCGTTGCCAGCCCGCTGGCAGCCGGTGCATCGGCCAGCATCCAGCTGACCGTCACTTTGCCAAGTAGCGGCGGTACCGTCGTCAACAACGCTGCTACCAACCCCACGGGCTCGGGCGCTCCGGGCGTGGACCCCAATGTTACCTGCGTGAACAGCAGCACGACTGCTTGCGCAAGCCACAGTCTGTCGGTCAACACGCCAGCGAGCCTGGCGACCACCAATGTGCTGACCTTGGTCAATGGCAGCCCCGTGCCAGCGGGCTACCTGGCCAAGCCCGGTGATGTGCTGACCTATACCGTTAGCGTCACCAACAGCGGCGGTACTGCAGGTTCCACGGAAGTGGGCCAGACTGTGCCCGCAGGTACGACCTACACGGGCGCCAGCCAAGGCTGGGGTGCCGGTTGCACCGCAGCAGGCACGCAGTGCGCACAAACCGTGGCAGTCGGTGCAGGCCAGACCAGCACGCTGCAGTACACGGTCACCGTGTCTAGCCCAGGTACAACCGCCACCATTGTGGACACCGTCACCAGCTCGGTGGGCACCTGCACGACTTGCCAAGTCACCACCGACACGCAGCATGCAGATATGCAGGCCACCGTGACGGTGACGCCGGGCACGACTAGCACGACGGGTGTGGAACTGACCTACACCGCCGTTTGCAAAAACAACGGCCCGCAAAGCGCTATCAACGCAACTTGCGTGGTGACCGCACCAGCGGGCGCATCGGCAGCAATCTGCACGCCAACCAGCCCAGCGGCGAGCTTGGCTTCGGGTGAGAGCATCACCTGCGTTACCAAGCTCACGCCAAGCACGGCCGGTGACTATGCCGTGAGCGTTGCCACCAGCAACACCTTGTACGACGCAGCTACTGGCAACAACAGCGCAACGACCACCGTTAAGGTCAACACCCCTGCAGATCTGCATATCGTCAAGACCCTGGCGCAAGTGAACGGCGCGGCTGTGCCCGCCAACTACGCCGCCAAGATTGGCGACAAGCTGACCTACGCTATGGTCGTTACCAACACCGGTGGCACTGCTGGCACGACAGTCCTGACCGAGACCGTGCCAGAAGGTACCCAGTTTGTGGGCGGTAGTGCTCCTGATGTTGCCCAAGGTTGGAACCAGACACCACAGGCTTGCGGCGTGGCAGCCACCACCTGCACGCAAAGCGTGACGGTGCCAGCGCAAAGTGCCGAAGGGGTGGCCGGC
>NZ_KE148542.1:0-895 GCF_000410635.1 Comamonas sp. B-9 | reverse complement strand
TGCCATGGTGATCAGTAATGGTGGTACCACCATCAACGCCACTTGCGATGCAGCCAAGACCTTGGCGGTGAGCGAGACGCTGAGCTGCTCGGTGACCTTCACTGCAGCCCAAGGCGACATCAGTGCGACCATCAATGCGGCAACGCAGAGCTACGAGTCCAATACGGCCAACAATACGGACACCAAGTCCACGGTGGGTAATACGCCAGCGAGCCTGGCGACCACCAATGTGCTGACCTTGGTCAATGGCAGTCCCGTGCCAGCTGGCTATTTGGCCAAACCTGGTGATGTGCTGACCTATACCGTTAGCGTCACCAACAGCGGCGGTACTGCAGGTTCCACGGAAGTGGGCCAGACTGTGCCCGCAGGTACGACCTACACGGGTACCGGCCAAGGCTGGGGCGCAGGTTGCACGGCAGCGGGCACACAGTGCGCGCAAACCGTGGCAGTCGGTGCGGGCCAGACCAGCACGCTGCAGTACACGGTCACCGTGGCCAGCCCAGGCAACACGGCGACTATCGTGGACACCGTCACCAGCTCGGTGGGCACCTGCACGACTTGCCAAGTCTCCACCGACACGCAGCATGCAGATATGCAGGCCACCGTGACGGTGACGCCAGGCACGACTAGCACGACGGGTGTGGAACTGACCTACACCGCCGTTTGCAAAAACAACGGCCCGCAAAGCGCTATCAACGCAACTTGCGTGGTGACCGCACCAGCGGGCGCATCGGCAGCAATCTGCACGCCAACCAGCCCAGCGGCGAGCTTGGCTTCGGGTGAGAGCATCACCTGCGTTACCAAGCTCACGCCAAGCACGGCCGGTGACTATGCCGTGAGCGTTGCTACCAGTAACACCTTGTACGACGCATCTACTGGCAACAACAGTGCAACG
>NZ_KE148541.1:13829-25082 GCF_000410635.1 Comamonas sp. B-9 | reverse complement strand
CAGGCGGCACGCCACACAGCGCGGCGCCAGGGTGCTGCGGCGCGCCAGGCCTGCACCGCCGGCCAGCGCCAAACCAGATAGCCTCCCGCCAGGCCCAGCCCTACCGGCACCAGCACCCCCAGGTGCAAGTGCCCGGCCGCCAAGGGCACGGTACCCAGCCCCAGCAGCACCAGCGCGGCCACGGCCAACAAAGCTCGTTGCATTCCCCATCCTCTCGTCACACGCACACGCCAGCACAAAAAAACCCGCTGCGGGGCAGCGGGTCTGCGTCATGGCCAAGCAGTCAGATCATTCAAATTCCAGAATGATATCGTCCACCGCGAGCGAATTGCCCTTCGCGGCACTCACCTTGCTCACCACGCCGTCTTGCGTTGCAAACAGGATGTTTTCCATCTTCATCGCTTCAATGACGGCCAGCTTCTCGCCTGCCTGCACCTTCTGGCCGGGCTGCACCGCCACATCGACGAGCAGGCCGGGCATGGGCGAGAGCAGGAACTTGGACAGATCCGGTGGTGCCTTATAGGGCATCAGCTGGTAGAGCTCGGCGCCGCGCTGTGACAGCACCAGGATATCGCGCTGCGTGCCAGTGTGGATCACCCGCAAGGCCAGCGGGTTCTTGGCCGTGCCGCGTTCGATCTGTGCGGTAAAGGGCTGGCCGTTGCAAGTGCCGTGGGTGACGACATCGCGCAGCACCGCTTCACTGCTGAACTGGTAGATCTTGTCGCCAATGCTGACCTTGCAGACGCGGGCTTCGTCGTCAAAATCGGTCACCTCGGCCGAGACAAAGCTGTGCTGGCCTTCGGCGCCCAGCACCACCGCCGTGTAGCTGTGGCCCACGCGCAGCTGGTGGCCCAGCATCTGGCCGCTGATGGTGGAGGCGCGCGCGCGGTAGCGGCGGTTGCGGAACATCGCCAGCGCCACCAGAAAATCCGTGTCCTCGTGGGGCACGTCCTCGGCATGGAAGCCCTGGCCATAGTGCTCGGCGATAAAGCCGGTGTTGAACTGGCCGGAGACAAATTGGGGGTGGGCCAGCAGCGCGGCCTGGAAAGGAATGTTCGAGCTGATGCCGCGGATCGCAAAGCCGTTGAGCGCCTCGCGCATCTTGGCAATCGCCTCGTTGCGGTCCTTGCCATGCACGATCAGCTTGGCAATCATCGAGTCGTAGTACATGGGAATCTCGCCGCCCTCGTACACACCGGTATCGACACGCACGCCCTGCAAATGGGCGGTATCGGCCTGCCACATGGTCTGCTTGGGCGGCTCAAAGCGCACCAGGCGGCCGGTCGATGGCAGGAAGTTGCGGAACGGGTCTTCGGCATTGATGCGGCATTCGATCGCCCAGCCATCGCGCTTCACATCAGCCTGGCTGAAGGACAGCTTCTCGCCCGCCGCCACGCGGATCATCTGCTCGACCAGATCGAGGCCGGTGATGCACTCGGTCACCGGGTGCTCCACCTGCAGGCGGGTGTTCATTTCCAGAAAGTAGAAGTCCTGGTCCTTGCCGACGACAAACTCCACCGTGCCGGCGCTCTGGTACTGCACGGCCTTGGCCAGGGCCACGGCCTGCTCGCCCATCGCCTTGCGCGTGGCATCGCTGATGAAGGGCGATGGCGCCTCTTCGATCACCTTCTGGTGGCGGCGCTGGATCGAGCATTCGCGCTCGTTGAGGTAGACCACATTGCCGTGGCTGTCGCCCAGGATCTGGATCTCGATATGGCGCGGCTCCTGCACGAACTTTTCGATAAAGATCCGGTCATCGCCAAAGCTGTTGCGCGCCTCGTTCTGGCAGGCAGTAAAGCCCTCGAGCGCCTCCTTGTCGTTGTAGGCCACGCGCAGGCCCTTGCCGCCGCCACCGGCCGATGCCTTGATCATCACCGGGTAGCCAATGCCCTGGGCAATGCCCACCGCTTTTTCCGCGTTCTCGATGGCATCGTTGTAGCCGGGGATGGTGTTGACCTGGGCTTCGTTCGCGAGCTTCTTGGAGGCGATCTTGTCGCCCATCGCAGCAATCGAATGCGCCTTGGGGCCGATAAAGGCAATACCCTCGTCTTCGCAGCGCTTGGCAAAGGCCTCGTTCTCCGACAGGAAACCATAGCCCGGATGGATGGCCTGCGCGCCGGTCTTGCGCGCCGCATCGATGATGCGGTCGGCCAGCAGGTAGGACTCGCGGCTGGGCGCTGCACCAATATGCACGGCCTCATCGGCCAGCTTCACATGGCGCGCTTCCTTGTCCGCATCGGAGTAGACCGCAACGGTCTGGATGCCCATGGTTCGGGCCGTGGCGATCACGCGGCATGCAATCTCGCCGCGATTGGCAATCAGGATTTTGCTGAACATGGTTGTCGTCTCTTGGTTGAATCTTTCGGTTGGCCACCATGCTGCCGTGCTTACGGCAGCGCCTTGTCATGCGCCCATTGCCCGCCGGGCATGAGCAAATAGTCTTCGCAATCGATCTCGCTGCAGCGCACACTGCCGAGCAGTTGCAGCATCACCTGGTCCTGCGTGCGCACATCGGTCGAGCGCCCCTGCACTTTCACCGCCAGCAGGCGGCTGTCCTTGCCCCAGCGGGCAATCTCAGGGCCTTCGACCACGGCTGCCGTGCTGTCCCAGCCTTCGCGGTGTGCGGTGCGCACCGTTGCCAGCCGGCGCGAGAGGATGCGCTCAGGCCGCACGCCCACCAGCACCACCTGGCCGCGCAAGCCCCCCAGGTTTTTGTCCAAGGTCGGCAGGTCCACCACGCGCCGGGCCTGGTACTGGCGCACCATCGCCTGCAGACGCTGGGCGTTGGCGCTGTATTCGCGCTGCTGCTCGGGCTGACCGGCATTGTGCTGCTGCTGGGCCGCTGCGTTGTTGCTGTACTGCTGGAACAGCAGCTCGCGCCCCTGCAGCGAAGCCGTGGCCCGCACCACCGGCGCGGGCAGATGGCCATCGGCATCCGCCGCCAGCTCAAAGCCCTGGTAGAGCATCAGCCGCACCAGGTTCTGCGCCGCAGCCGGGCAGACACGCTGCCAGTGCTGCAAGGCCGCCTGCAGCCATTGCCGCGCCACCTGCTCGGAGCCCAGCGGCGAATGGATGTCCACCAGCACATGCAGCGCCATCGGTGCGCAGGCATCGGCTGGCGTGTTGCCGTCCAATGCCGCCTGCACCCAGAGGCGCCCGCCCTTGCCTTCGCTGTCTGCCAAGGGGCCCAGATCGAGCAGCACCTGGCTGTCAGCCAAGGGCCGAGCGGCGCGCACTGCCGGGCGGCTGAGGAAAATGCCCCGGTCAAAGCGGCCCTGCCAGACAATGGGCGCCGCCCCAGCATCGCTGCGCGGCAGCCACTGCGCCCGGCCCTCGCCTTGGGCCAGGCCGTTTTCACAGCCCCCCTGGTACGAGAACACGTATTGCCAGGACTGGGCCAGTGGCGCACCACTGCGCGCCACACAGCTGCTGCCCGGCGCTGCCGGCATGCCAGGCTGGGTTTGCGCGCCAGCAGCCACACCCATGCCGGCCATGGCTGCGCACAGCAGGCGCTGCGCCAGCCAGCGCTGCGCCAGCAGGTGCTGCGCCCGCCGTCTTGCGGCCATGCGAAGTGGGACAAAGGTGGAGCGCATCCAGGCCTGCAGCGTTTAGAGCGGGATATTGCCGTGCTTGCGCCAGGGGTTCTCAAGCTGCTTGTTCTTGAGCATCTCCAGGCTGCGGCAGATGCGCTTGCGCGTCTCGTGCGGCAGGATCACATCGTCGATAAAGCCCCGCGCGCCAGCAACAAAGGGGTTGGCAAAACGGGTCTTGTATTCGGCCTCGCGCTTGGAGAGCTTGTCCGGGTCGTTCTTGTCTTCGCGGAAGATGATCTCGACAGCGCCCTTGGCGCCCATCACCGCGATTTCTGCCTGCGGCCAAGCCAGGTTCACATCGCCGCGCAGGTGCTTGGAGGCCATCACGTCATAGGCACCGCCATAGGCCTTGCGGGTGATGACGGTGATTTTTGGCACCGTGCATTCCGCGTAGGCGTAGAGCAGCTTGGCGCCGTGCTTGATGATGCCGCCGTACTCCTGGCTGGTGCCGGGCATAAAGCCGGGCACATCGACAAAGGTGACCACGGGGATGTTGAAGGCATCGCAAAAGCGCACAAAGCGGGCGGCCTTGATGGAGCTCTTGATATCCAGGCACCCGGCCAGCACCAGCGGCTGGTTGGCCACAATGCCGACGGTCTGGCCGGCCATGCGCGCAAAGCCGATCAGGATGTTCTTCGCATACTCGGGCTGCAGCTCAAAGAAATCGCCGTCATCCACGGTCTTGATGATCAGCTCCTTCATGTCGTAGGGCTTGTTCGGGTTCTCGGGCACCAGGGTGTCGAGCGACATGTCGGCGCGGCTGACCGGGTCGGTCGTCGCCCGCACCGGCGCCTTTTCGCGGTTGTTGAGCGGCAGGTAGTTGTAGAGGCGGCGCAGCATCATCAGCGCCTCGACATCGTTGTCAAAGGCCATGTCGGCCACGCCACTCTTGCTGGTGTGGGTGACGGCGCCGCCCAGCTCTTCGGCCGTGACCTGCTCATGGGTCACCGTTTTGACCACCTCAGGGCCGGTGACGAACATGTAGCTCGAATCCTTGACCATGAAGATGAAGTCGGTCATCGCCGGCGAGTAGACCGCGCCACCGGCGCAAGGGCCCATGATCATCGAGATCTGCGGCACCACGCCCGAGGCCAGCACATTCTTCTGGAACACATCGGCGTAGCCGCCCAGCGACGCCACGCCTTCCTGGATACGGGCGCCGCCCGAATCGTTGAGGCCGATGACCGGTGCGCCCACCTTCATCGCCTGGTCCATCACCTTGCAGATCTTCTCGGCATGCGTCTCCGACAGCGCGCCGCCAAACACGGTGAAATCCTGGCTGAAGACAAAGACCAGGCGGCCATTGATCATGCCGTAACCGGTAACCACACCGTCGCCCGGGATCTTGGTCTCTTCCATGCCAAAGTCGGTGCAGCGGTGCTCGACAAACATGTCCCACTCTTCGAAGGTGCCGTCGTCGAGCAGCAGCTCGATGCGCTCGCGCGCCGTGAGCTTGCCCTTCTTGTGCTGCGCATCGATGCGCTTTTGCCCGCCGCCCAGGCGGGCGAGTTCACGCTTTTTCTCCAGTTGTTCCAAGATATCTTGCATGTTCCATCCTTGAAGCTTGCTAGGTTGTCTCTCTGTCTTGATCGGGGCTCGCCGCCCGGCTCAATCCGCTTTGTGAATCATCGCCGCACTGCTTTGCGCCTGCAGCAGGTTTCTGGCCGCTGTCGATGCCGCCAACTGGCCCGAAGCGACTTGCTGCTGCACAGCAGGCAGCATATCGCGCACGGCAGGGTGGCTGCGAAACGCCAGCTTGAGCCCATGGTCAATGCGCTCCCACATCCAGGCGAGCGACTGCTTCTCGCGCCGCTGTGCCAGGCAGCCGTTGCTGGTCTGCATCTGCCGGTAGCTGCTGACCGCGTCCCAAAAGGCCTCCACGCCATCGCCCAGCAGCGCGCTGATCTGTATCACCCGGGGCTGCCAGAGCGCGCCGCGCGCCGCATGGTCATGGCTGCCATGCATGCCCAGCAGGCGCAGGCTGGAGGTGATCTGTGCCTGCGCTCGGGTGGCGGCATTCGGGTCGATATCGGCCTTGTTGATGACCACCAGGTCGGCCAGCTCCATCACGCCTTTTTTGATGGCCTGCAGGTCATCGCCGGCATTGGGCAGCTGCAGCACGCAGAACATGTCGGTCATGCCATGCACCGCTATCTCGCTCTGGCCGACACCGACGGTCTCGACCATCACCACGTCGTAGCCCGCCGCTTCGCAGACCAGCACCGCCTCGCGCGTCTTCTCAGCCACACCGCCCAGCGTGCCGCTCGACGGGCTGGGCCGGATATAGGCTTCGCTGCGAATCGACAGCTGCTCCATGCGCGTCTTGTCGCCCAGGATGGAGCCGCCCGACACGGTGGACGACGGGTCAATCGCCAGCACCGCCACGCGCAAGCCCTTGCCGATCAAATACAGGCCCAGGGTTTCAATAAAGGTGGACTTGCCCACGCCGGGCACACCGCTGATGCCGAGGCGAAAAGACTTGCCGGTATGCGGCAGCAGCGCCGTCAGCAGCGCATCGCCCAGCGCGCGGTGGTCGGCGCGGGTCGACTCCAGCAAGGTGATGGCCTTGGCCATCGCGCGCCGCTGCAGAGCAGGGTTGTCCCCTTGCGTAATGGCGGCAACGCGCTCGGCAACATCGCTACTCATGCCGCCGCCTTGTCAAAACACTGCCGCAGCGCCCCTGCCACAGGGGCGCTTGCCGCCATCATTTGTATCGCCAACTCCATATCCACTACCTCTACGCCGGGGTCCACTGGTACAACAGGTCAATCGGATCGCCGCCCGTCTGCACAAAGCCATGGCGCTCATAAAACCGGATCGCATCGCTCTGGTTCAGCACCTCCAGCCATACCGCCCGGCCTTCGCGGCGCGCCTGGTTCTGCACCTGCTGCATGGCCCAGTCGCCAATGCGGCGGTTGTGCCAGGCCGGCAGCAGATAGAGATGCTGGAGCTTGAGCGGGCCATCTTCATAGGGCACGACCGTCAGCAGCCCGGCGCGCTGCGGGCCTGCGCCTTCGTCCACACAGATATGCCGCATGTACTGCGGCGCAAACTGGCGTTCAAAACGCTTGCGGGCATGGTCCAGGTTGAAGATGCCCAGCCGCTCCAGGCTCGGGCGCATCGCGGCCACGCGCAGCGCAAACAGCGCTTCAAAATCACTGTCGGCAACCGGGGCAAAGGAGAGATTCATGCTTTCTCCAAGCCTTTCTTCATCTTTTGGTGTAGCAAGTAGCCACCATAACCCAGTGCAACCCACACGCCCAGCCCGACGACAACCTGGCCCCAAGCTGGCAAAGTGAGCACCCGGTACAACAAGTACAGATACAGAATGCCAAGGACAGGCTCCACGAACATCATGACAAGAGCCTTCACATAGTCTTGCCAGAAAGGCGCTTGTTTGCCCTTGCCCATACCGATTTAGACAGCAACCGCTTTCTTGATCTGCTCGAGCACATCCTTGGCGCTGGCCGGGATCGGCGTGCCCGGGCCATAGACGCCTTTGACGCCTGCGTTGTAGAGGTAGTCGTAATCCTGCGCCGGGATCACGCCGCCGACAAAGACAATGATGTCGTCTGCGCCCTGCTTCTTGAGCTCTTCGATGATGGCGGGCACGAGGGTCTTGTGGCCGGCGGCCAGGGTGGAGACACCGACGGCATGCACATCGTTCTCGATGGCTTGGCGCGCGCATTCCTCGGGGGTCTGAAAGAGCGGTCCCATGTCCACGTCATAGCCCAGGTCGGCAAAGGCGGTTGCCACCACCTTGGCGCCCCGGTCATGGCCGTCCTGGCCGAGCTTGGCAATCATCACGCGCGGACGCCGGCCTTGGGCTTCGGCAAAGGCTGCGATCTCGTCCTTGAGCTTGTCCCAGCCTTCGGCCGAGTCATAGGCGGCCGCGTAGACACCGGTCACCTTTTGCGTATCGGCGCGGTGGCGGCCAAAGGATTTCTCCAGCGCGTCAGAGACTTCACCGACAGTGGCACGCAGCCGCACCGCCTGGATGGCCAGGTCCAGCAGGTTGCCCTCGCCGGACTCGGCAGCGGCGCTGAGCGCCTGCAGGGCCTTGTCCACGGCAGCGGCATCGCGCGTGGCCTTGATCTGGTTCAAGCGCGCAATCTGGCTGTCGCGCACCTTGACGTTGTCCACTTCGAGAATGTCGACCGGGTCTTCCTTGGCCAGCTTGTACTTGTTGACGCCGACAATCACTTCCTTGCCCGAGTCGATGCGCGCCTGCTTCTCCGCCGCAGCCGCCTCGATCTTGAGCTTGGCCCAGCCGCTGTCCACGGCCTGGGTCATGCCGCCCATCGCGTCGACCTCTTCGATGATCTTCCAGGCAGCATCGGCCATGTCCTGGGTCAGCTTTTCCATCATGTAGCTGCCGGCCCAGGGGTCGATCACATTAGTGATATGGGTCTCTTCCTGGATGATGAGCTGGGTGTTGCGCGCAATGCGGGCGCTGAACTCGGTGGGCAGCGCGATCGCTTCGTCCAGTGCATTGGTGTGCAGCGATTGCGTGCCACCAAACACGGCGGCCATGGCCTCGATGGTGGTGCGCACCACATTGTTGTAGGGGTCCTGCTCGGTCAGGCTCCAGCCACTGGTCTGGCTGTGGGTGCGCAGCATCAGGCTCTTGGGGTTCTTGGCCTCAAAGCCGGTCATGATGCGGCACCACAGCAGGCGGGCGGCACGCATCTTGGCGATTTCCAGGTAGAAGTTCATGCCCACCGCCCAGAAAAAGGACAGGCGCCCGGCAAAGGCGTCCACATCCATGCCCTTGGCGATGGCGGTTTTCACATATTCCTTGCCGTCGGCCAGGGTGAAGGCCAGCTCCAGCGCCTGGTTGGCACCGGCTTCCTGCATGTGGTAGCCGCTGATCGAGATCGAGTTGAACTTGGGCATGTTCTGGCTCGTGTACTCGATGATGTCGCCGATGATGCGCATGCTCGGCTTGGGCGGGTAGATATAGGTGTTGCGCACCATGAACTCTTTGAGAATGTCGTTCTGGATCGTGCCCGAGAGCTGGTCCTGCGCCACGCCCTGCTCTTCGGCGGCCACCACATAGCCGGCCAGCACCGGCAGCACCGCGCCATTCATCGTCATCGACACGGAAACCTTGTCCAGCGGAATGCTGTTGAAGAGGACCTTCATGTCTTCGACCGAGTCGATTGCCACACCGGCCTTGCCGACGTCACCGGTCACGCGCGGGTGGTCGCTGTCATAGCCCCGGTGCGTGGCCAGGTCAAACGCGACCGACACGCCTTGGCCGCCCGCGGCCAGCGCCTTGCGGTAGAAGGCATTGGATTCTTCGGCGGTCGAAAAACCGGCGTACTGGCGAATGGTCCAGGGCCGCACCGTGTACATCGTGGCCTGCGGGCCGCGCAGGTACGGTGCAAAACCCGGCAAGGTATCGGCAAACGGCAGGTCGGCGGTATCGGCAGCGGTATAGAGCGGCTTGACCGTGATTCCATCGGGCGTCAGCCAATCGAGGCTGCCCACATCGCCCCCGGGGGCGGATTTGCTGGCGGCCTTGTCCCAGGCGGCGCGGTCGGCCTTGGGAAACTCGGATGCAGTGTTGTGCTTCGCGGAATCAGTCATGTCTCAAGCTCGGGATACGTTATAGACAGTGCATATTGGCCTACCCACGGCCGCCAGGCAAGTGTACATTATTCATAATTATGAATGCAGAATTTTGAATTTCAGTCGCCTTCTGTACAATGGCGCCACCGATGAGCCTTCCCACTTTTGCGCCGCGTGCGCTGTACCAGGACGTTGCCGAGCTACTGCGGCAACGTATTTTTGCGCACCAACTGCCCCCTGGCAGCTGGATCGATGAGTTGAAAATTGCCGAAGAAATAGGCATCAGCCGCACGCCTTTGCGCGAGGCCTTGAAGGTGCTGGCCACTGAGGGCCTGGTCACGATGAAGCTGCGCCGTGGCGCCTATGTGACTGAGGTGTCGCAAAAAGACCTGCTCCAGGTCTACCACCTGCTGGCCTTGCTCGAGAGCGATGCCTCCGCCGAGCTGGCCAGCAAAGCCAGCGCCGAACAGATTGCCGAGCTACAAGGCCTGCATGACGCGCTGGAAGCGGCCGTCCATGAGCGCGATGCCTTTTTTATTGCCAATGAGCGCTTTCATATGCGCGTGCTGGAGATGCTGGACAACAAATGGCTCAGCCAGATGGTGGCCGACCTGCGCAAGGTGATGAAGCTCAACCGCCACAACTCCCTGTTCAAATCCGGCCGCATCGAGGAGTCGCTGCAGGAGCACCGCGCGCTGATGCGGGCGCTGGCCGCGCAGGACAGCAGCGCGGCACGCGCCTGCGTCATGCTGCACTTCAAAAACGGGCTGGCAGCCGCTTCTTAGTCTTGATAACGCAGCGCTGCCCTGGCTGCCTCAGCCCTTGAGAAAATGCGCGGCGCCCTGCGCCGCCCGCACGCCGCTCGACAAGGCCGCCGTCAGCAGATAGCCGCCCGTCGGCGCTTCCCAGTCCAGCATTTCCCCCGCGCAAAACAGCCCGGGCCGGGCATGGCACATCAGGTCATGCGACAGCGCAGTAAAGGCCACGCCACCCGCAGTGCTGATGGCCTCATCGATGGGGCGCGTAGCGACCACGGTGATGGGCGCGGCCTTGATGGTGCGCGCCAGCAGCTCGGCATTCTGCATGCCCTCCTTGCCCAGCACTTCAAACAGCAAAGCAGCCTTGATGCCATCCAAGCCCAGCCGGCTCTTGAGGTGGCTGGCCAGGCTGCGCGAGCCGCGCGGGTGGCGCACTTCGGCCAGCACGCGCTCGGCGCTGTGGTCAGGCAGCAGATCAACAAGGAAGGTGGCACTGCCCTGGGCCGTGATGGTATCGCGCAGCAGCGCAGACACCGCATAGACCAGGCTGCCTTCGACGCCGCTGTCCGTCGCGACAAACTCGCCACGGCGTGCAAAACCCGCCTCGCTGCCGTCATAAAAACGGATTGCCACTGATTTGAAAGGCTGGCCGGCAAACTTGCTGGCGAAAAACGGCGACCAGCCCGGTGCCGTCTCGCCATCGGCGGCCGGCAGCATGCGCACATCAAAGCCGCAGTTGGCCGGTGCAAGCGGGGCAGTTTCCACCCCCACCTGCGCAAGCAGCGGCACCCAGGCGCCGTCTGAGCCCAGCCGCGCCCAGCTGCCGCCGCCCAGCGCCAACACGGTGGCGCGCGCTTGCACGGCGGTCTCGCCATCGGGAGCGGCAAAGCGCAGTGCGCCGGCCGCGTCCCAACCCAGCCAGCGGTGGCGCATTGCAAAACGCACGCCAGCGGCCCGCATGGCCACCAGCCAGGCGCGCAACAAGGGCGCGGCCTTCATGTCCTTGGGAAACACCCGGCCCGAGGTGCCAACAAAGGTCTCGACGCCCAGATCCTGGGCCCAGGCCTGCACCTCCTCCGCGCCAAAATACTGCAGCCAGGACGCGACGACGGCCTGTTGGCGCCCGTAGCGCCCGACAAACGGCGCCATCGGCTCGGGATGGGTCAGGTTGAGGCCGCCGCGCCCGGCGAGCAAAAACTTGCGCCCTACCGACGGCATCGCGTCATAGACCGTCACCTGCAAACCGGCTTGCGCCAGGCGGTGTGCTGCCATCAGACCAGCCGGGCCGCCGCCAATGACTGCGACATCCACTGTGGCAGGGGGAGAAG
>NZ_KE148541.1:0-13819 GCF_000410635.1 Comamonas sp. B-9 | reverse complement strand
ACTGCGACATCCACTGTGGCAGGCGAAGAAGAGGAGTGGCTGGGCAAGGTCATGGCAAAAACAAAGCAAAAGAGAACAAGGGGGCGAACCATACACCAAGTCCGGCCCCTGGCAGACAAGGATGGCTACTTTTCGCCAACTGCTGATGCAGCGCATACCCGCAACAGCACATCGGAAGGCGGCCTCTAGTACCATTCCGCTATGGATCGTCCCGTCATTTCCCTGGTTGACCTGCGTCGTTATGACGCCAGTCTGGCCATGCCCACGCCAGCCGGTGCCTCGTTGTCGCACGGCGGTGCGGTGCGTGATCAGCGCCAACGGCCGCTGCGGGATCTGCGCATCAGCGTGACGGACCGCTGCAACTTCCGCTGCAGCTACTGCATGCCCAAGGATGTGTTCGACAAGGACCACCAGTACCTGCCGCACCGCGATTTGCTCAGTTTTGAGGAAATCACCCGCACCGCGCGCCTGTTTGCCCAGTTGGGCGTCGGCAAGCTGCGCATCACCGGTGGCGAGCCGCTGCTGCGCAAGAACCTGGAGGCGCTGATCGCCCAGCTGGCTGAGCTCGAGACGCTCAACGGCACGCCGATGGACCTGACCTTGACGACCAATGGCTCCATTCTGGCACGCAAGGCACGCGCCCTCAAAGACGCCGGGCTCAAGCGCCTGACGGTCAGCCTCGACAGCCTGAGCGACCCGCTGTTCCGCCAGATGAACGACATGGATTTCCCGGTCGCCACCGTGCTGGAAGGCATTGAGACTGCGCAGGCCGTGGGCTTTGCCAATATCAAGGTGAACATGGTCGTCAAGCGCGGCGTCAATGACCATGAGGTCGTCGCGATGGCCCGGCACTTTCGCGGCAGCGGCGTGACCTTGCGCTTTATCGAATTCATGGATGTGGGCGCCACCAACGGCTGGCGGCTCGAAGAGGTGCTGCCCTCGGACGCCGTACTGGAGCGCCTGCAGTCCGCCTTTGCACTCACCCCGCTGTCAGCGACTGCGCCTGGCGAGACTGCCGTGCGCTGGGGCTATGTCGGCGCCAACGGCCAGCATGACCCAAGCCTCGGCGAGATCGGCCTGATCAGCAGTGTCACCCACGCCTTTTGCCAGGACTGCAACCGCGCGCGGCTCTCGACCGAGGGCAAGCTGTTCCTGTGCCTGTTTGCCAGCGAAGGCTGGGACCTGCGGGCGATGCTGCGCAATGGCGCCAGCGACAGCGATTTGCGCGAGGCCATCGCCCAGGTCTGGGGCCAGCGCAGCGACAACTACAGCGAGCAGCGCAGCCAGCACCCCGAGATCGCGCTGCAGCGCCAGCGGGTCGAGATGAGCTATATCGGCGGCTGATAGCGGCTTGCCCGCTTCTGATGGCTGCCACAATCAGAGGGTCTGAAACCCTGCTGCCTTTGCCGACCATGCCCTCTTTCCCATCCGCCATTCCCCTTGAACACATCACCGGCCTGGTGCTGGCCGGTGGCCAGGGCACGCGCATGGGCGGTGCTGACAAAGGCCTGCAGTTGCTGGGCGGCCAGGCACTGGCATGGCATTGCGCCCAGCGGCTGCAGCCCCAAGTGGGGCCAGTGCTGATCAATGCCAACCGGCACCTAGAGGCCTACTGCGCGCTGGGCTATCCAGTGGTGCCAGATCTCCGCCTGCCCGAGACCGAAGCCTTCCCGGGCCCCTTGGCAGGTTTTGCCGCCGGTCTGGCGGCCTGCCAGACGCCCTGGCTCTTGACGGTGGCCTGCGACACGCCGCATTTTCCGCTGGACCTGGCCCAGCGCTTGGCGCAAGCTGCGGCCACCCAGGGCTGCCCCGTCGCGATGGCCTGCACTCCGCCAGAGGGGGCGGGCAGCGACCGCCCGGTACTGCAGCCCACGTTCTGCCTGATCCATGCCAGCCTGGCAGACAGTGTTCGGCAATTTGTCGCCGGCGGCGGGCGCAAGCTGCGGCAGTGGGCGGCGCAGCACGGCCACTGCCTGGTGCTGTTTGACGATGGCCAGGCGTTCTACAACGCCAATACGCCCGAAGAGCTGGCCTGGCTGCAGGACATGCCAGCGCCGCACAAGTGACTGGCGCTGACGCAGGCAAGCTGGGCCGGTGCTATAACGGTCCACACGACCACTGCACATTTGGAGCCGCCTTTTGACCTACTCGGCACAGCACCTCAGGCAGGAGCCCCCACGCTCCGACATCGACACCCGGCCCGGCTTGACCGTGCTGGAATTTGGCACGCCCTGGTGCCCGCATTGCCTGGGCGCGCAGGGCCTGATCGAGCAGGCGCTGGGCCCGCGCACCGATATCGCGCATCTGAAAGTGGAAGATGGCCCCGGCCGCCCTTTGGGCCGCAGCTACCGCATCAAGCTCTGGCCCACCTTGGTGGTGCTGCGCGATGGCCAGGAAGTAGCCCGCGTGGTGCGCCCGACCGATGCGGCCAGTATCAACACGGCGCTGGCAGCGCTGCAAACGCCATAAATTGAAGGGACTCGGCGCATGCATGCCGAGCCTGCCATGCCTGCCTAGACCGGCGTGACCGAAAACGCCGTGCTGGGCGCCGTGGGGTCTTCGGGCGATACGCCAAAGTACATCACACCCACGCCATGCAATTGCACCGACTCGCGGCGCACGGCAGTGGCGGGGTTGGCACCAAAGCTCACCCAGGTGCCATAGCGGCTCAGATCGGTGTAGATCACATTGCCGCTGCGCCAGTCGATACGGCCATGCTGGCGGGAGACGCGCCGGTCCAGCACCACCCATTCCGAGTCCGATGAGCGGCCGACAAAAATCGGCATCTCCTGGGTGCTGAAAAAGCGCTCCACCCCGCCCGATGCCAGCCGCAGCCGCATCTGCACCACGGCCTCGGGCTTCATCGGCAAAACGGAGTCGTACGCGGTCACCACTTCCTGGGCTTCGGGCTCGATCCACTGCACCTGGTAGAGCATTTGCTGCTCGGCCTTGCCGCGCACATCCATCCAGCCCATGGGCACAAACACGGTATCGGCGCGGGCGCCAGACTCCATCGTCGAGGCGGCGGCCCAGACCTCGCGGTGACCGGCCTTTTCGCACAGGCGCGCTGCCATGTTGACCGAGTCGCCATAGCAGTCGCCCTCCATCAGCACGACTTCACCGGTGCTCATGCCCACACGTACATGGAATTTTTGCGAGGCAGGCAGGGAGTCCCACTGCCCGTAATGGCGGCGCATCAGCATGGTCATGGCGCTCACGGCCAGGGCGCTGCTGTTGAAGATGGCCAGCACACCATCGCCCAGGGTCTTGATCACCCGCCCCCCCGCCTGCACGACGACTTGCTTGAAAGCATCCGTCATGCCCGCGACTGCTCGCGCAGCACGCTCATTGCCCAAGGTTTCGAACAATGCGGTACTGCCCGAGATATCAATGAATACCACGGTGGCGACAGTTGTCATGGATTTTCTTGTTACGGCTGGGGTCGCCTCCTCCCCAGGAGCAACGCCAGCCTATGCATCAATAGCGACCATGCATATTACACTGCAAACCAGGGCCTGCGACCAGTCCTGACGCCGTCGTCGAACTTACGAATTGTTTAGATTCCAACAGACAGGCGCAAACCCCTGGGTTTTCACAAGCCCGCGCCCAGGGCGCATGGTATATGGCTGGGCGGGCCTGGCACCCAGGCGCAGCCCGCGCTTTGCGTTATTGATGGCCCCAATAAATCAGTGCATCCCGGCCTTCGACACTCAGCGATACCTGGGCGCCTACCGGCAGCAGCACCTTGGTGGGCACATGGCCAAAAGGCAGGTTGGTAAAGACAGGGGCCTCGATCTGCGTGCGCAGCCACTGCACCACACTGGCCAGCTTGAAGCCCTTGTCATGCGCGTTCAGCTGGTAGTCGCTGAACTGGCCAAACACCACGGCCTTTTGCTGGGCCAGCACGCCCGCGTGCAGCAAGCTGGTCAGCATGCGCTCGATCTTGTAGGGCGTCTCGCCCACATCCTCGATGAACAGCACGCCGCCCTTGACCTTGGGCAGGTAAGGCGTGCCCACCAGTGAGGCAATCATCGCCAGGTTGCCGCCCCAGAGCGTGGCCTTGGGGATGTAGATATCGTCCGAGGCCGAAGCGCCCGTCACCGTACCGGCCTTTTCTGGCGCCAGGCGCCAGCCCGCGCCTTCGCCCGCGCCGCTCAGCAGGTCTTCAAAGCAGTCCTGCATGATGTCGTCGACGCCGTCTTCGGCACCAAAATCGCCCACCAGGGCCGGGCCGGCCCAGGTCATGGCACGGGTCTTGGCATACAGCGCCAGCTGGAGGGCGGTGAAATCACTCAGGCCGACAAAGCGTGTGCCCGAGGCCACGGCCTTGGCGATCTGTTCATAGTCCAGGCGGTGCAACAGGCGCGAGAGCCCATAGCCGCCCCGGCTGATCATCGCCACATCCGCACCACTGGCGCAGGCGCGGGCGATCGCTGCCAGGCGCGTGTCGTCGTCACCGGCAAAGCGGGTGCTGGATGCGAGCGCATCCTGGTCCACCTCGACCTGGTGGCCCATGGCCTCCAGGCGCTTGACCGCGCGTTTGAACGCCTTTTTATCGCGCACGGCGCCCGAGGGCGAATACACATAAATATGCTTGGGGCCGTGGGCATGGTGGTGCTGGCAGTGCGCGTGGTCGCAGTGAACATGGTCGTGGTCATGGGAGTGGTCGTGCTGGTGCATGGCGGCGAACAGAGGTAGAGAAAGGCAGGCACAAAGCCGCCCGATAAGAAGGGCGGTGCCCGGTTCTGCGCGCAAAACCGGCACCTTCGGTGTTGGGCGGCATTATGCGGCCAAGCGCCTTAGCTGCAGGCCACACGGGGACTAAGGCCATGGGCCAGGCAGGGGCTGGGGGGGCCTTGCCCACGCCCGTCAACCCAGCGCCTGCGGGCGCACCTGGATCAGGCTGAAGACACCCTGCACGCCAATGGCACCGTTGGCCAGCGCCACCGCCCGGTCCAGCAAAGGCCTGGACGATACCGTGCCGCGCAAGGTGACCATCGCGTGCGAGGTCTCCACCTGCAGCGCAGCGAGCTCATCGCTTTGCGAGGCGGCCAGTGCATCGCTGACCTGCGAGGTGATCGCATCATCGTCGGCGCGCCGGCGGTTGGCCTGCGCTGCGCGCTCCACCGCCTGGCTCGCCCGCTGGCCCGAGGCATCGAGCGTCTGTCCCAGCCCTTCGCTCCAGCGCCAGGCCTGCTGCAAGGCCCCACCTTGCCAAAGCGCGGCGGCGGCGCCCAGAGCCGCGAGCACCAAGGCCCAGGCAGCAATCTTTTTGGCAGTGGAGGAGCGGCGGATCAAGTGCATGGGAAGCGGGCGCTAAGGCAGACACAAAGGCAGGCACAGGAAAGGGGCTGGAGCCGGTCAGCATGGCGCTGGCCGTGCCAGCCATTGTGACGGCAGCCAGGCCGCGTGCCAAGGCTTTGCGACAAGCGGCAGCAAGCTATACCGGCAAGACACGCAGCCTTGGTAATTCTTCACAGATGGGGCTGGGCACTGCGGCTGCAGTCACCCTTGCGCAAGTGCCCGGCTGCAAGCGCGCGTCGATGCGGCGACAATGCTGCCATGCAGCCCTCCCTGATTTACCGAATTTTTCCCTTCCTGCGCTGGCCCAAGCCGACCAAAGAACTCTTGCGGGGTGAATTCATGGCGGGGATGACGGTGGGGCTGATGCTGGTGCCCCAGGGCGTGGCCTATGCGCACCTGGCCGGCATGCCGCTGATCACCGGCATCTATGCCTCGATCATTCCCGCGGCCGTGGCCATTCTCTTTAGCCCCTCGCCACGGCTGGGCGTCGGGCCCACGGCACTGAGCGCCTTGCTCATTGGCGCCTCGCTCACCGGCATGGCCGAGCCCGGCTCGGCCCAGTGGGTCATTCTGGCCGCCTGGATGGCCATCATGGCGGGCCTGGTGCAGCTGAGCCTGGGCCTGGTGCGCGCCGGCTGGCTGCTGAACCTGGTGACCTCACCGGTGCTGGCTGGCTTCACCCAGGCCGCTGCGCTGCTGATTCTGGCCTCGCAGCTGCCCAGTTTGCTGGGCATGCGCAGCGACTGGGCCACGGTCTGGGACAACCCTTCGCTGGGGCTGTTCGACTGGCGCTCCATCCTGCTGGGGCTGGCGAGCATCGCCATCCTGGTCGTGGGCAAAAAGTGGCGTCCCGCCTTTCCCTCTGCTGTTTTTGTCATTGGCTGCACCGGCCTTATCAGCTGGGCCACCGATTTTGCCGACAAGGGCGGCGCCGTGGTCGGCCACCTGCCTACCGGCCTGCCACACCTGGTCTGGCCGGGCATGCTGGACTGGTCGCAGTTTGGCCTGCTCGTCATGCCGGTACTGGTGATCTCGCTGGTCAGTGCGCTGGAGACGGCTTCGAGCGCCCAGGTGGAACACCAACAGGCAGGCACGCGCTGGGACAGCAGCCAGGAGCTGGTGGCCCAAGGCCTGTCCAAGATGAGCGCCGGCCTGTTTGGCAGCTTTGCCACCAGTGCCTCGTTCTCGCGCTCGGCCGTCAATCTGCTGGCCGGCGCCAAGACCGGTTACTCCAATATCTTCTCGATCCTGCTCGTCGTCGCCGTGGTGCTGTGGTTCATCCCTGCGCTCTACCATGTGCCGCAGGCGGCACTGGCCGCCATTGTGATGACGGCCGTGGCCAACCTCGTCAAGCCGCGCGCCCTGCTTTATTTGTTCAAGATCTCCCGCATCGAAGGCTGCATTGCGGTGGCCACCTTTGGCATCACCTTGCTGACGGCGCCGCGCATCTACTGGGGCGTGCTCTCGGGCATCTTGCTGAGCTCCTGCTACTTTCTCTACAACCGCCTGCATCCCCGCATTGTCGAAGTTGGCCTGCACCCCGATGGCAGCCTGCGCGACCGCCATCTGTGGCAACTGCCCCCCTTGGCCCCGGATCTGCTGGCCCTGCGCATGGATTCCGAGCTCGACTTTGCCTCGGCTGCTGCGCTGGAAGAGCGCGCCGCCAATGTTTGGGCCCAGCATGGGCACTACCGGCAGCTCGCCCTGCTGGCCCAGCCGATGAACCAGATCGACATCACCGGTGTCGAGGCCTTTGTGCGGCTCGAGCGCATGGCCGCCAAGCGCGGCGGCATGCTGCATATCGTCGGCATGAAGCTGCCCGTCGAAGCCCGGCTCAAACGCGCCGGCCTCTTGCAGGACAACCCGCATCTGCGCATGTACCGCACCGATGCCGAGTTTTTGCAGGCGATGAGCCGCGCGCACAGCGATGACGGCATCGAGTATTCGATCTAGCGATCGGGCGCTGTCGCAAGGGCCTGACCGGCGGCGCGTGCTTCCCTAGCTAAAATAGCTGCCCGCCATGCGCTCCGGCACGGGCGGCTATTTCATCCCCCGAAGCTTTGCCAGAAACCACCGTGCCCTCGATTCTCAATATCTCCTGCTACAAGTTTGTCAGCCTGCCTGACTGTGAGGCGCTGCGCGAACTGCTGGCCCAGCGCGCGGCCGATCTGGCGCTCAAGGGCACGGTGCTGTTGGCCGAGGAAGGCATCAACTTTTTTCTGGCTGGGCCCGCCGAGGCCGTGCATGCCTGGGTAGATGCGCTGCGCGAGGACCCGCGCTTTGCCGATGTGCAGCCCAAGGAGAGCTGGTCGCAAACGGTGCCGTTTCGCAAGATGCTGGTCAAGGTCAAGCCCGAGATCATCCGCATGGACCACCCGGCGATTCGCCCTGCCAATGGCCGGGCACCCTCGGTCAGCCCCCGTGATCTGCAGCGCTGGCTGCAGCAAGGCCATGATGACCAGGGCCGCCCGGTAGTGACCCTGGACACCCGCAATGACTATGAGGTGGACGAAGGCGCCTTTGTCGGCGCCATCGACTGGCGGTTGCGCAAGTTCACAGAGTTTCCAGACCAGCTGCGAGCCCACCGAGACGACTTGCAAGGCAAGACCGTGGTGAGCTACTGCACCGGTGGCATCCGCTGCGAAAAGGCCGCCATCCTGATGCAGGAAGAAGGCCTCGCCCATGTCTACCAGCTCGAAGGCGGCATCCTCAAGTACTTTGAAGAAACCGATGGCAGCGGCTACCAGGGCAGCTGCTTTGTGTTTGATGAGCGCCGCGCCGTCGATGACGGCCTGCGCAAGACGGCGCTCAAGACCGAGCCCTGACAGCCAGGCTGTCCGGCTCGGCATACGGTGCACGATCAAGCAGCGTGGCGCTTGGCGTCCAGGCTCCAGGCACCGGCCCCAAAGGCGGCAAAGGCAAGCAGACCGCCCACGATGGCGATGTTCTTGTTGAACAGCAACTGCGTGACCATCATGGCCTCCTTGGGCACCGCCCAGTAGGCATGGAAAATCACCGTGGCGGCCAGCGTGAAGATGGCCAAAATAGCGGCGGCATAGCGCGTGCCCAGGCCCAGCAGCAGCGCCAGGCCGCCCAGAATCTCAATGGCCAGGCCCACGGCCACGCCCACCTCGGGCATCGGCATGCCAGCGGACTGGGCGTAACCCACGGCCCCGGCAAAGCCGGTCAGCTTGCCCCAGCCCGGAATGACAAAGAACCAGGCAATCAGAATACGGCCCAACAGAGCCAAAGGATTTTGCAATGCGTTCATTTTTTCTCCTTGAAATAACACCACCACTCACACCTACCCCACACGGGGCGCTGTCCTTAATGGCAGCACCCCGCGAACATCAAGCCGCTAGGTCAAACACCAGCACTTCGGCATCGCGTGCCTGCGCCAGGCGCAGCGAGGTCTCCTGGTCCAGATAGGCCGCATCCCCGGTGTGCAGCGCCTGGTCGTTGACCGACACATCGCCCCGCACCACATAGACATAGGACTTGCGTCCGGGCGACAGGCGCAGGCTGGCCTCCTCATCGCCATCGAGCAAACCGGCATACATGCGCGCATCGGCATTCATCGTCAGCGAGCCTTCTGCACCATCGGGCGACACCACCAGGCGCAACTGGCCGCGCTTGTCCGCATCCGAAAACGTCTTTTGCGCATAGCTGGGCGCAATGCCCTTGCGATCGGGCTCAATCCAGATCTGCAGAAAATGCGTCTCCTGGCCGCTGGCATGGTTGAACTCGCTGTGCTGCACGCCGGTGCCGGCGCTCATGCGCTGCACATCGCCCGGTGGCAGGCCTTCGATATGGCCCATGCTGTCCTTGTGCGCCAAGTTGCCCTCGAGCACATAGCTGATGATTTCCATATCGCGGTGGCCATGGGTGCCAAAGCCCTTGCCCGGGGCCACCCGGTCTTCATTGATCACACGCAGATTGCCCCAGCCCATGAAGCGGGGGTCGTAGTAGCCGGCAAACGAGAAACTGTGGTTGGAGCGCAGCCAGCCATGGTCAGCATGGCCGCGATCAGCAGATTTACGAACCATCAACATTTTTGATCTCCTGTCTGGCAAACGGCGCACATTGCACTGTTCATCACCATGTCCAAGACTGTAAAACCGCAGTATCTGCCTGCGGGGCAGCGGTTTTGATGGCATCATTCAAAAAATCTGATGATCCGTTCCACGGGTTGAACCAAGCCGGCCTCAGCAGCGAAGATTTACCGATCTGCCCACCGCCGCATGTAGGAAAGAACCGTCAAAAATGGCCTTGTTGCGTGATCGCGATGTCCTCACCCCCGATACCCTGGCCTTGCTGCAGCTGGTGGCCGACACCGGCAGCTTTGCCGCTGCGGCGCGCCAGCTGGGCCTGGTGCCCAGCGCCCTGACATACCGCATCCGCCAGGTCGAAGATGCCTTGGATGTGCTGCTGTTTGACCGCAGCGCGCGCCAGGCCAGGCCCACCGAAGCGGGCCAGGAGCTGCTGCGCGAAGGCGCAAGGCTTCTGGCCGAAGTCGATGCGGTGGCCAACCGGGTGCGCCGCGTGGCCACTGGCTGGGAGCCCGAGCTGCGCATCGCCGTCGATGGCGTGGTCTCGCGCACCACCTTGCTGGAGCTGGTCGAGGCCTTCTACACGATTGCGCCGCCCACGCGGCTCAAGATCAGCGACTCCATCCTGGCGGGCACCCTGGAAGCGCTCAGCTCAGGCCGCGCCGACCTGGCCATCGGCATTGCCGTCGATGCCTCCCACGTCGCAGGCCTGCAGCAGCTGGACCTGGGTGAGATCACCTTCCGCTATGTCGTAGCTCCCCACCACCGCCTGGCCGACGAGATGCAACCGATCAGCGACGAGGTGCTGCGCCAGCACCGCATCATTGCCGTGGCCGATTCCTCGCGCAGCGGCCAGGGCCAGACCATTGGCGTGATCAACGGCCAGGATGTGCTCACGGTGGACACCATGCAGGCCAAGCTCCAGGCGCAGCTGCGCGGGATTGGCGGGGGCTTTCTGCCCGACAACATGACCCTGCCCTATCTGCGCAGCGGCCAGCTGGTCGAGCGCGAATTGATGCGGCCGCCCCGCAAGATCAAGCTGCGCTACGCCTGGCGCGGCACCAACCCGGGCAAGGCCTTGCAGTGGTGGCTGGACCAGCTGCAGTCCGAGGCCACACGCACTTCTTTACTGAGCAATCACTATGTGGGATAAATCCTGAGCAAAATGGGCCTGCACACCGTGTAGAGTGGTTCTTCAGATGGCGCTGCACCCGCAGCCATCTATGACGCCTTATCGTTTGCCGAAACAGTACAGAAAGTCTTTCATGTCTTCTCGCATTCCTCCCAAACCCAAACGATCAGCCTCCTCTTCCCAGATTGTCCTGGCCAGCCGCAAGCACTATGCGGTGATTGGCGCTGGCATGGCCGGCGTGGTCTGCGCGCGCACCTTGCAGCAGGCGGGCCACCAGGTCACCGTGATCGAAGCCCAACCCCAGGTGGGCGGCCGCATGGCCAGCCGCCACAGCGCGCATGGCAGCTTTGATGTGGGCGCCCAGTTCTTCACGGTGCGTGACCCGCGCTTTCAGTTGGCGCTGGACACCACGCCCAATGTCACCCGCCAGTGGAGCGTCAACGCCATCCGCACTTTGGATGCCACCGGCAAGGTCGCCGTCACCACCCAGCGCGGCATGGAAGCCCACCTGATTGGCGTGCCCACGATGGACAGCCTGCTCGCCTCCTGGGCCGCGCCGCTCGATGTGCGCCTCAACGAGTACGCGCTGGCCTTTGAGCGCGATGCCCTCAACCCCAGCCAGTGGCAGCTGCGTACCGAAGATATCGATGGCGGCGTGCATGTCTATGCGGGCCTCGATGGCGTCGTGCTGGCCATCCCCTCGCCCGAAGCGCAGGAGCTGCTGGCCGACAGCGAAACCCATGTGCCTGACGACTGGCAGCTGTCCGATGTCTATATCGCCCCGAGCTGGACCTTGCTGCTGACCTTTGCGCATGCGGTGGACCCCGGCATCACCAACATGGGCCCGCAGTGGAATGCTGCCCGCACCGAACACCCCCGCATCACCTGGCTCTCGCGCGAGTCGTCCAAGCCCGGTCGCGGCAAGGTCGAGCGCTGGACCGTGCAGGCCAGCCCCGACTGGGCGCGCAAGCATGAGAACGACGAGCCCCAGCGCGTCGCTGCCAAGATGCTGCAGGCCTTCTCCGAGCTCACCCGCATCCGCGCCACCCCCAGCGACATCCGCGTGGTGCAGTGGGGATATGCCAAGACCATCAACCCGCTGCCCAAGGATGCCAAGGGCCAGCCCCGCAGCCACCTCTGGAATGCCACGAGCGCCATTGGCCTGTGCGGCGACTGGTGCCTGGGCTACCGCGTCGAAGACGCCTTTGTGTCCGGCCTGGAACTCGCGCTGGCCGTGCTCGGCGAATAAGAGTCGCTAACACAACCCTTGATACGTCGTTACCCTGCCTTGTCGTACCACTGTACTGCCTGCGGCAGGGCGCCTAGTCGGGGACGCCTAGTCTCAACCGCAAACCTTCGGTTTGCTGGATCGTGTTAGCGACTCTAAGCACAGCGCGCGCCCGGCAGCCTGCCGGGCGCTTTTCCGTTCTCTCCATCGTTAGCCGTTGCCGATACCGGGCAACGGCTTTTCGCGCTGGCCAGCGGCATTACACTTGCTCTCCCATGAGCTCTCGCGTTTACACCGGCCGTTTTGCCCCCTCGCCCACCGGCCCGCTGCATGCGGGCTCGCTGGTGGCGGCCCTGGCGTCCTGGCTCGATGCCCGCGCCCATGGCGGCAGCTGGTTGCTGCGTATCGAAGACATCGACCCGCCCCGCTGCCCGCCGGGCATGGACCAGGAAATCCTGCGCCAGCTCCATGCGCTGCAGCTGATCCCCGATGCGCCACCGCAGTGGCAGTCGGCCCGCCATGCCCTCTATGCCCAGGCCCTGGCGCAGCTGCAGGCCGCTGGCTGGGCCTACCCCTGCGCCTGCACGCGCCGCGATATGGATGCGGCGCTCGCCGCCCAGGGCCATGTGCATGAGCGCCATGGCGAGCGCCCCTACCCGGGCACCTGCCGCGATGGCCTGCATGGCAGGACCGGGCGCAGCTGGCGCTTCCATACCCTGCGCTACCAGCAGCATGCCAGCGCGCTGGCGGCCGAAGACGGCCAGCTGCCGACACCCGATCACCCGGTGTTGCACAGCGACCAGCAGCTGCTGTGGCAAGACCGCTGGCTGGGCCCGCTCCAGCAGGACGTGGCCGCCAGCGTGGGCGATTTTCTGGTCCAGCGCGCCGATGGCCTCTGGGCCTACCAGCTGGCCGTGGTGGTCGATGACGCCGCGCAAGGCATCAGCGATGTGGTGCGCGGCGCTGACCTGGCCGACAACACCCCGCGCCAGCTGCTGCTGCAGCGCGCGCTGGGCCTGCCGGCGCCGCGCTATATGCACACGCCCTTGGTGCTGCAGGCCGATGGTGAAAAGCTCTCCAAACAATACGGCGCGCCGCCGGTTCTGGTGGATAGCGCCGAGCAGCGCATCACCGTGCTGCGCCAGTCTGCCCAGCACCTGGGGCTGGACGCGGGCGAGGCCAGCTCCATCCCCGATGCACTGGCCGATTGGACGGCGCAATGGGCGCGCCGCCACCTAGCCACTACATGAAATTGCGCGTGTGCAAGGAGGCCAGCTCCTGCGCATGGCCCCGCTCAAAGCCCAGCCGCACCAGCTTGGTGTAGCGGCCATCGGCCATGTCCTGCATCAGCTGCTGCACGCGCTGGCTGCCCAGCGCCAGCGCATCAGCCGACAAGGCCCCGGCGCCCACCAAGATGAGCGCATCAAACACCTCTTCATTCAGGCCTGATGTGCCAGCCAGCGCATCGTGGCGCGCTTCCACCGCCTGGGCCAGCCGGTGGCGAAAGTCCGGCTCCTGCTTCAAGCGATGCAGCAGGTGCGACATGCCCAGCGCCACATGGCGTGCCTCATCACGGGCGGCGAGGCGGCAGATCTGGCGCGTCAGCGGATCGGGCGCATAGGTCTGCAAGAACTGCAGCAGGTTGACAAAGCTGCCCTCGCCCAGCACCGACAGCAAAAAGCCCGCGACCGAAAAATCCTTTTCCGCCAGCAGGCTCTGCAGCGAGGCCTGGCCGCCAGCGGTGGACAGCGCCGGCTCACGCCCATGGCGGCGAATGCGGCGGGTGAACACATCGATATGGCGCGCCTCATCGGCCACCTGGATCGCCAGCGCCGCCTGCAGCTCGCGGTAATGCGGATGCAGCTCGCCCAAAAACCGTGCCGGCACAATCAGCGCCGCATTTTCGTTCTCGACCATATAGGTCATCACCTGGACGATGGCGTCCTCGATCAGCGCCGGGGGCTCAGGCGCATGCGCCCAGTCGATATCGGTGTCGGCATTCCATTGCGCGGCCACCGCTTGGGCATACAGGTCTCCGGCCTGGTCAGTCCAGAACTCGGCCTTCTCCTGCAGGCGAAAGGCAAAGGCCGGTGCGCCTGCCTCCAC
>NZ_KE148540.1:16925-25428 GCF_000410635.1 Comamonas sp. B-9 | reverse complement strand
GCAGGCGCCTGCGCCGGCGCTGCAGCACCATCGGCCTGCGGCGCGATCTTGAGCTCGGCCAGCGCCTGGAAGGCGCCACGGGCCTTGGCGCCCCACTGGGCCTTCAGGGCGCCCAGGTTGCGGCCCTGGCCCAGCTGGCGGCCATGCTCGTCGCTGATGCGGAAGTTCATGAACAGATGGGGGCTGAGCATGTCGAGCTTGAAGTCGGCCCGCTTGATGTCCAGCGAGGTCTCGTCGCGTGCCTGCTTGAGCAGCACCTCGACCAGGCTGCCGGCACCAAAGCGCTCGGCGCTGCCCAGCAGCTCGGCCAGGCGCTGGGCGTTTTCAGCCAGTGGCACAAAGCGGCTGCGCGGGCGCTGGGGCAGGCTTTTGAGCAAGGCCTGGATCTTGTCCTTGAGCATGCCCGGCACCAGCCATTCAGCGCGTTCCTCGCTCACCTGGTTGAGCACAAAGAGCGGCACCGTCACGGTCACGCCGTCACGCGGGTCCCCGGGCTGGTGCAGGTAGCTGGCCGTGCAATCGACCCCGCCCATCTTGATGGTCTTGGGAAAGGCCGCCGTCGTGATGCCGGCGGCCTCATGGCGCATCAGCTCATCACGCGAGAGGCGCAGCAGATCGGGGTTGCGCGCGCTCTCGTCCTTGACCCAGCGCTCGAGCGCCCGGCCGGTGCAGATATCCTGCGGAATCTGCTGGTCGTAGAACGCATAGATCAGCGCATCGTCCACCAGCACATCCTGGCGGCGGCTCTTGTGCTCCAGCTCCTCGACCTTGGCAATCAGCTTCTGGTTGGCCTGCAAGAACGGCAGGCGCGTCTCCCAGTCGCCCTCAACCAGCGCCTGGCGGATAAAGATATCGCGCGCGCCTTGCGGGTCGATCTTGCCGTAGCTGATGCGGCGCTGGCTGTAGACCACGAGGCCATACAGGGTAGCGCGCTCATAGGCAGCCACTTCGCCCTGCTTTTTCTCCCAGTGCGGATCCAGCAACTGCTTGCGCAGCAGATGCGCGCCCACCTGCTCGAGCCACTGGGGCTCGATGGCGGCAATGCCGCGCCCGTAGAGGCGCGAGGTCTCGACCAGCTCGGCCGCCACAATCCAGCGGCCGGGTTTTTTGGACAGGTGCGCACCGGGGTGCGGGTGGAAGCGGATGCCCCGCGCGCCCAGGTAGCCATCGCCCTCCTCGGTCTTGAAGCCGATATTGCCCAAGAGGCCCGAGAGCATCGACAGATGCACGGCCTCATAGCCAGCGGCCTCCTCATTCATCGGCCAGCGCTGCTCCTTGACCACCGTCAGCAACTGCGAATGGATGTCACGCCACTCGCGCACGCGGCGGATATTGATGAAGTTCTGGCGCAGCAGCTGCTCCCACTGGCGGTTGCTGAGCTTGTGGCTGGCCTCATCCACCAACACGCTGTCCTGCGGTGTGAAAGCAGCCAGCGGCGCGGCGGACTCCACCGATGCAGCCGCACCGGTGCTGCGCTGGGCCACCGGCAAAAAGGCGGCATTGCGCCCTATCGCCTGGCCCTTGGCCGGGGCTGCTTGCTGCGCCATGTCCTTGCGGCTCTTGGCCACCACCTTGCCGCCACGCGCATCCTGCAGCCATTTCCACAGGCGCAGGTAGCCGCTGAACTCGCTTTTTTCGTCGTCAAACTTGGCATGCTGCTGGTCGGCCTGCTGCTGCGCTTCCAATGGGCGGTCGCGCACATCCTGCACGCTCAGCGCCGAGGCAATCACCAGCACCTCGGCCAGCGCGCCGCGCTCGCGCGCTTCGACAATCATGCGCGCCACGCGCGGGTCCAGCGGCAGGCGCGACAAGGCCTGGCCCATCGGCAGCAGCTCGCCCTGCTCATCGACCGCGCCCAGCTCGGCGAGCAGTTGGTAGCCGTCGGCAATGGCGCGGCCCGACGGTGCTTCGAGAAACGGAAAATTCACCACATCGCCCAGGCGCAAGGCCTTCATGCGCAGGATGACGCCGGCCAAGGACGAGCGCAGAATTTCCGGATCGGTAAAGGGGCTGCGCGACTGGAAATCGGCCTCGTCATAGAGACGTATGCAGATACCGTTGGCCACGCGCCCGCACCGGCCAGCACGCTGGTTGGCCGCCGCCTGGCTGACGGGCTCGACCAGCAGCTGCTCGACCTTGCTGCGGAAGGAATAGCGCTTGACCCGGGCCGTGCCGGCATCGATCACATAGCGGATGCCGGGCACGGTGAGCGAGGTCTCGGCCACATTGGTGGCCAGCACGATGCGCCGGCCGGTATGGCCTTCAAAGATGCGGTCCTGCTCGGCCTGCGACAGGCGCGAGAAGAGCGGCAGCACCTCGGCATTGCGCAGCACCGGTGAGTGCTGCAGGTGCTTGCGCAGATGGTCGGCCGCCTCGCGGATCTCGCGCTCGCCAGGCAGAAATATCAGAATGTCGCCGCCAGCCCCGCCGGTCCACAACTCATCGACGCCATCGGCAATCGCATCGTTGAGGTCGTAGTCCTTGGCATCTTCAAAGGGCCGGTAGCGCATCTCCACCGGGAAGGTGCGGCCCGAGACCATGATCACCGGCGCCGGGCCTTGCGGGCCGGCAAAGTGCTTGGCAAAGCGGTCGGCATCGATGGTGGCCGAGGTCACCACCACTTTCAGATCCGGGCGCTTGGGCAGGAGCTGGCGCAGATAGCCCAGCAAAAAGTCGATATTGAGGCTGCGCTCATGGGCCTCATCGATGATCAAGGTGTCGTATTGCTTGAGCAGCGGGTCGGTCTGGGTCTCGGCCAGCAAGATACCGTCAGTCATCAGCTTGACCGAGGCGTCCTTGGACAAACGGTCCTGAAAACGCACCTTGTAGCCCACCACATCGCCCAGCGGCGTCTGCAGCTCTTCGGCAATGCGCTTGGCCACGCTGCTGGCCGCAATCCGGCGGGGCTGCGTGTGGCCGATCAAATGGCCGCGCACCTCGCCCTTGTCATTGGGGGTGGCATTGACCTTGCCGCGGCCCAGGGCCAGTGCAATCTTGGGCAGCTGGGTGGTTTTGCCCGATCCGGTCTCGCCGCAGACGATGATGACCTGGTGGCGGTCCATGGCCTCCATGATTTCATCACGGCGGGCGGAAACTGGCAGGGATTCGGGAAACGTAATCTTGAGCGACATAGGGGCAGCATTATCCCCGCAGCAGGCCCCCACCGGTTGCGATGCCGCAACAACGCCTTGGGCCCAAGCAGGCTTTGCCACTCAATCGCTGCTGCCGCCCCCGCAGCTGCTTCCGCCGCAACTGCTGCCGCTGCAGCTGGACGCGCCGCCATCGCTGTACGCGCTCGTGCTGCTGCTCGCCACATCGGAGCTATCGCCAGCGCTGCTGTCGCCACGGTGGCTGCCGCTGTCGCTGCTGGCGCTAGTACTGTTATCAGTACTGCTGCCCGCCGCCCCGGCGCCGAGCGCTGCAGCAAATGCGCTGGCCCATTGGCCCAGCAACTCCGGCGGGTACAGCCAGCCGTCGTCAATCGCGGCTGCGGCATCGAGCGCAAACAGCAGCGGTATGCCCCCCAGCAGTGCGCCCACCATATAGCGCCGGGTATGCATCGCCGCATTCCAGCTCGGCTGCATCGCTGCTGCCTGGTTCTTTGATGGCCCAGCGCTGGCGGCCTGCGCGGGCAGGTGGTGAAACATATGGCCAAAGGCCTGCTGGCAAAACTGCTGGTAGCGCCGCGTATCCAGAATAAAGGCATGCCAGAGCATATCGGCCAGGCGTGAGGGCATCTGCAGCTGCGCGCGGGGAGAGAGCCAGTGCATGATAAAAAACTGGCGCAGCGCCTCTTCGGCCTGCGCCAGGCTCGCGTCATTCAGATGCGGGTAGTCACGCCAGAGCGCCTTGCGGTAGGCGGCATCCAAGCGGTATTGCTGCAAAAAGCGCAGCTGGCGGCGTTTGCGCAGGGTGCGCCAACCCAGCAGGGCCAGGCCGACCGCCAGGATGGCCAGGAAGATCGGAAACATCAGGCCGACCCAGCGCCAAAGCCGGTGCGGATGCAGCCAGGTGCGCGATCAAGCCTTGGGCGCGGGCACATCAATCGCCTCCCCAATCGCATAGAAATGGCCGCCTGCCACATAGTGCAAAGTGCGCAGGTCTTGCGGCGCAGTCTCGAAATGCCAGTGGCCCTCCCGGAACACCCGGTCATCGGCCCAGGCGCCGGTGACCTCGCCAATGAACAGGTCATAGCTGTGCTGGTTGTGCGGCTCGGGCAGCAGGCGGCACTCCAGCCAGGCGGCGCAGCCAGCGACCAAGGGCGTCTGCTGACCGGGGGCATCAAACAGCTGCACACCCGATTGGGCGAGCTTGCCCGGCTGCTGCAGCGCGCTGATCGTGCCCAGCTCCACCGTCAAGGCGGCGATGGGCACGGTGGGCAGCTGCAGCGCAAAGCGGCCGCTGGCCTCGACCAGCGCGCGGGTGCGCGTGGCCTTGTCCAGCACCACGGTCACCTTGGGCGGTGTGAAGTCCAGCGCGCAGGCCCAGGCGGCGGCCATCACATTGCGCTCGCCGCCATGGGCGGCGGACACGAGCACCGTGGGGCCGTGGTTGAGCAGGCGGTAGGCTTTTTCCAGCGCCACCGGTTGGAAATGGGGGTCGGCGCTGCCAGAGATCAGGTCCATAGAGGGGGTCTGCAAGTACAAGATCCCTCCATTGTGCATGCCTGCACCACCGAGCGCATCAAGCCGCGCAGCCTCCCGCTCAATCGATGCGGATCTGCGCGGCCTTGACCACCCGCGCCCATTTGTCGATCTCCGACTGCAGGCGCTGCGCCATCTCCTCGGGCGTGCCGGGGTCGGCCTCGGCGCCCGCCACATAGAGGCGCTGGCGCACTTCCTGGGCGCGCATCACCTGGTTGAAATCGGCATTGACCTTGGCAACGATCTCCTTGGGCGTGCCCGCCGGCGCAAACAGCGCCGCCCAGGAATAGGCCTCATAGCCAGGCAAGCCCTGCTCGGCAATGGTGGGCACCTCGGGCATCAGCGCCGAGCGCTTGGGGCTGGCAACGCCCAGCACGCGGACCTTGCCGCTCTTGATATGGCCGATGGCGGTGGGCGCGTCGCTGAACATCATCGCCACCTGGCCGCCGAGCACATCGGTCATCGCCGGGGCGCTGCCCTTGTAGGGAATGTGCAAGAGCTTGGTGCCGGCATGCATGTTGAACAGCTCCCCGGCCAGGTGCGTGCCGCCGCCATTGCCCGACGATGCAAAGGCCAGGTTGCTGCCCGGCTTTTTGGCCAGCGCGATCAGCTCCTGCACATTCTTGGCAGGCACGCTGGGGTTGACCACCAGGAACACCGGGAACATGGCCGCAAAGCTCACCGGCACAAAGTCCTTCTGGATGTCATAGCTCAGCTTGGGATGCAGCGAGGGGTTGACCGAATGGTGGATTGCGCCGACAAACAGGCTGTAGCCGTCGGCCGGTTGGCGCGACGCCATCTCCGCGCCAATGATGCCGCCGCCGCCAGCACGGTTGTCGATAAACGTGCCCTGGCCCCAGAGCTGGCCCAGCGGCGGCACAAAAGCCCGCGCCGTCGTATCAACCGGGCCGCCGGGCGGGAAGGGAACGATGAATTTCACCTGCTTGCTGGGATAGTCGGCCGCATGCGCAGCCCCCGTATGCAGCAAAGGCAGGCCGGCGGCCAGGGGCGCTGCGCCCAGCGCCAGCAGCTGGCGGCGGTTGATGGTGGTGGTCATGCTTGTCTCCAGGCTATTTTTTGCAAAACCGCCATCATCGGCCCGGCGCGCCGGTTTGCCCACACCTGCGCCGTTTGTGATTGCGAAACCTCCACTTCGCGCCAGCCAAAATGGACAGCGCAGCACTGATGGATTTTTCCCATGGCGCTGAGGTCAAATCTGCAGCCAACTGCATGCAGGCGCGCGATGTTTGTATAACAATAGCGGCAGCCGCAAACCGCCGATCTGGCGTGCTTCTAGGAAATACCCCCACACCCCACCCCCATGTCCGCTGTATTCAATTTCACCTTTGTGCCCTGGTTCCGCTCGGTGGCGCCTTATATCCATAAGTTTCGCAACCAGACTTTTGTAGTGGGCGTGACAGGTGAGGCGATTGCAGCGGGCAAGCTGCAATCGATTGCCCAGGATCTGGCCTTGATCCAGGCGCTGGGTGTCAAGATCGTGCTGGTCCATGGTTTTAGGCCCCAGGTCAATGAGCAGCTGGCGGCCAAGGGCCATGCGCCGCGTTACTCGCATGGCATCCGGGTGACCGATTCGGTGGCGCTCGACTGCGCCCAGGAGGCCGCGGGCCAGCTGCGCTTCGAGATTGAAGCGGCCTTCAGCCAGGGCCTGCCCAATACCCCGATGGCCGGCGCCACGGTGCGCGTGATCTCGGGCAACTTTGTCACCGCGCGCCCGGTCGGCATTGTCGATGGCGTCGATTTCATGCATTCGGGCCTGGTGCGCAAGGTCGATGTTGGCGGCATCCACCGCACCCTGGACATGGGCGCGATGGTACTGGTCTCGCCGTTTGGCTTCTCGCCCACGGGCGAGGCCTTCAACCTCAGCATGGAAGAAGTGGCCACGCGCGTGGCCATTGAGCTCAAAGCCGACAAGCTGATGTTTCTCACCGAAGTGGCCGGCATCCGCCTGAACCCGCTGGAGCCCGAAGGAGAAGACAACCCGGTCGACACCGAGCTGCCGCTGGATGTGGCGCAAAAGCTGCTTGCCCAGTTGCCGCCCGCCACCTTGCCCACCGATGTCGGTTTTTATCTGCAGCATTGCGTCAAGGCCTGCAAGGAAGGCGTGGAGCGCAGCCACATCCTGCCCTTTGCGACCGACGGCGCGCTGCTGCTGGAAGTCTATGTGCACGATGGCATCGGCACCATGGTGATTGATGAGCGCCTCGAAGAGCTGCGCGAGGCCAAGCCCGATGATGTCGGCGGCATTTTGCAGCTGATCGAGCCTTTCGAGAAGGACGGCACCCTGGTCAAGCGCAGCCGCACCGAGATCGAGCGTGATATCTCCGCCTACACCATCATCGAGCACGATGGCGTGATCTTCGGCTGCGCGGCCCTCTACCCCTACCCGGAAGCGGGCACTGCCGAGATGGCTGCCGTCACCGTATCGCCGCAAAGCCAGGGCACGGGCGACGGCGAAAAGCTGCTCAAGCGCATCGAGCAACGCGCCCGCGCCACGGGCCTCAAGAGCATTTTTGTGCTCACCACCCGCACGATGCACTGGTTCCTCAAGCGCGGCTTCCAGCCGGTGGATCCGGACTGGCTGCCCGAGCAGCGCAAGGCCAAGTACAACTGGAGCCGCAAGAGCCAGGTGCTGGTCAAGTACCTGTGATCGCCTGGCGCTAACGCGCCAAGGGGCCCTGCCCGCGCCGGCAGCGCCCTTGACCCAAACTGCCCCTGACAAGGGGCAGTTCTGTTTGAAGCGGGGCGATCAGCGCCCGATCCATCCCCCCTTTCAATCCCCAGTTAGCCCCAAAGCTTCACCAGCTCGGCGGCCACCCGGGCCAGTGCCGCATCACGCGCCTTGGGCTCGGCCTTGCACTCGGTCAAGTAGCTGGTCACCAGAATCGGCGTCGCAGCACCGGGCGCCCACAGCAGGCCAATGTCGTTGCGGGTGCCCGGTCCCGAGCCGGTCTTGTCCGCCACCTTCCAGCCCGGGGCACCTGCGCGCAGGCAGTGGTCGCCCGTCGTATTGGCTTGCATCCAGCCGACGAGTCTTTCGCGGTTGGCGGCGCTCAAGGCCTTGCCCAGGGTCAGCGCGCGCATGCTGCTCAGCATCGCCAGCGGGCTGGTCGTATCGCCCACATCGCCGGGTTTGGATTCGCTCATCGCCGGCTCGATGCGGTCCAGCCGCGTGGTCGGGTCACCCAAGCTGCGCATATAGGCGGTAAAACTGGCCGGGCCACCCACGCGCTCCAGCAGCAGGTTCGCAGCGCCGTTGTCGCTGATCGTCATGATGGCGTCGCACAGCGCCTCAACCGTCATCGGGGCCTTGCCGGCAAATTTCTCGGTCACCGGCGAATGCTCGACCAGCACCGAGCGGTCAAACGTCAGCGTGGCATCCAGCCGGTCCTGGCCGGCATCCACACGTGAGAGCACCTGGGCGGCCAGCAGCATCTTGAAGGTGCTGCACATCGCAAAGCGCTCATTCTGGCGCCAGCCCAGCGCCGCGCCGGTCACGGTGTTCAGCGCCGACACGCCCAGGCGCCCGCCCACTGCGCGCTCGAGGGCCTGCATGGCCTGGGCAAACTGGCGCTCTGCCGCCTTGTCTGCCGATGGCGCAGCGGCCCAGGCGCGCGCGGAAGTGGCGACCAGGCTGGCCGCACCCATAGTCAAGAAAAACTTTCTTCTGTACATGGCTTTCAATCCTTAAAATTCGTTGTTATCCGGTGGACAGGCGTAAATTTACCGACATCCCGCGCGCTTGACCAACGATGAAAACCAAGAAAACCCACAAGAAAAACTTATAGCTTATGCACCTGCCTTTGAATGCCCTGCGCGCCTTCGATGCCGCAGCACGCCAC
>NZ_KE148540.1:10334-16852 GCF_000410635.1 Comamonas sp. B-9 | reverse complement strand
CTCGAAGACCAGCGGGGCAAACCGCTGTTTCGCCGCCTGCCGCGTGGCCTGGCGTTGACCGATGAAGGCATGGCCCTGGTGCCGGCAGTGGCCCAGGCCTTTGGCAGCCTGTCGCGCGCCATGGCCCAGGTGCAGGACCGGCGGCCGCACGAGGTGCTGTCGGTCGGCGTCGTGGGCACGTTTGCCGTGGGCTGGCTGCTGCCCCGGCTGCGCGCCTTCCAGGAGGCCCATGCCTTTGTCGACCTGCGCCTGTTCACCCACAACAACCGGGTCGACCTGGCGGGCGAAGGCTGGGACTGCGCGATCCGCTTTGGCGACGGCGCCTGGCATGGCACGGCGGCCCGGCAGCTGCTGCAGGCGCCGCTCACACCCATGTGCGCCCCAGCGATTGCCGCACGCCTGCAGCAGCCGGCCGACCTGGCGCGCGAGACCTTGCTGCGCACCTACCGCGCAGGCGAGTGGGAGCAGTGGTTCGCCCAGAACAAGCTCGCCTGCCCCAGCCTGCGCGGCACCGTGTTTGATTCATCCCTCACGCTGGCCGAAGCGGCAGCGCAGGGCTTGGGCGTCGCGCTGCTGCCCTTGCGCCTGTTTTCCCGGGACCTGCAGGCAGGCCGCCTGGTCGCGCCGCTCGCGCAGACCTTGGACACCGGCAGCTACTGGCTCACGCAGCTGAAATCGCGCAGCCCCACGTTGGCAATGCAGACTTTTGAGCGCTGGCTGCTCGCGCAATGCGGGCAGGAGCAGCCCCCCGATACGCGCGCTGCCGCGCTGCCTTAGCACGCCGCCGGGTGCTCTCCTACACGCGGCCCGGCCCTTGTCAGACAATGCGCGGGCAGCGCGCCGCCTAGGATATAAAGTAACGACGCGTTCTTGTACAAAAACACGCTGCAGCGATGCGGCATGACAACCACCGAGAGGACATCCATGCTTTCTACCCGTTACCTCGCCTCCCTGTCCGCCGTGGCCGCCGCCTTGATGGCCGCCGGTTGCGCCACCACCGGCGACATCGAAGACCTGCCCCGCCCCAAGTCGGGCCACTGGCAGATTAGCTCCACGGACCAGGAAGGCCAGACCGTCCAGTTCCAGGACTGCATGGACAAGGACACCTTCTACAAGACCCGTGAGCTGCAAAAGGCCAAGTACGATGTGCAGCAATGCAAGACCGCGAGCCTGAAGGACAGCAATGGCTGGCAATTCACCTCCAACTGCAAGGTCGGCCAGACCGAGCAGCGCATCGAGAGCAGCCGCAAGATCACCGGCGACTTCCAGCACAACTTCCATGTGCTGTCGGTCACCAAGCAGCAGATGCCCGATGGCAGCACGGTAGAGACCACCCGCAATATCAAGGGCGAGTATCTGGGCGCCTGCCCCGCGGGCATCAACCCCGGTGACCGCGTCTTTGAAGGCGGCGGCAAGATCAACTTCTACGACATCACGGGCCTGAGCCCCAAGTGATCAGGCAGAGGTAAGCGCGCAAGCGCCGCAAACACCGCCCGGCCCTGCCGGGCTTTTTTACGCCTGCACGCTGGGCCATTTTGCTGATCCAGGTCTAGAAATGGGCGATTCAGATACAGTACGATGTTCAGCCGTTGGACTGCGGCCCGCCCGCCATGGGGATGCCTGCGCAGGCCACCCTGCCGGTGCCAGTCCCATGGGGCCACCCCAAGTTGGTGGATCGAAGGGCTCTTCTCCAGTCCACCTGGCTTTTCCTATGCACTACCCCGAAAAATACGGCCTGCGGGCGCGCATTTTTCGCAGATTTTCTCCATGTCCCAGCAATACCTTACCGCCGCGCTTTACCAGTTCATCGATCTGCCGGAGTTTGCCCAGTGGCAGCAGCCCTTGCAGGCGCTGTGTGACCAGCACCAGGTCAAGGGCCTGCTGCTGCTCGCCCATGAAGGTATCAACGGCACGATTGCTGGCCTGCCCGGCGATGTGCATGCGGTGCTGGACTGGCTCAAGCGCGACCCGCGCCTGACCCATCTGGTGCACAAGGAGGCGCATGCCGACAGCAACCCCTTCTACCGCATGCGCGTGCGCCTCAAGCAGGAGATTGTGACCTTGGGCGTGCCCGAGTTGAACCCGGCGCGCAATGCCGGCCAGTATGTCAAGCCCGAGGACTGGAATGCGCTGATCAGCCAGCCCGATGTGGTGCTGGTCGACACGCGCAATGACTACGAGGTGGGCATTGGCAGCTTTGAGGGCGCAATCAACCCGCACACCAAGAGCTTTACCGAGTTTCCACAATGGGTGGCCGAGCAGTCCCAGCCCGGCGGCGCGCTGCATGGCAAGCAAAAGGTGGCGATGTTCTGCACCGGAGGCATCCGCTGCGAAAAATCCACCGCCTACATGAAGACCCAGGGCTTTGACCAGGTCTACCACCTCGAAGGCGGCATCCTCAAGTACCTGGAGACGGTGGCCGAGGACGAGTCGATGTGGTGGGGCGACTGCTTTGTGTTTGACGAGCGCGTCTCGGTCGGCCACGGCCTGGTGCGCGGCCCGCACCAGCTGTGCCGCAGCTGCCGCATGCCGCTGGGCGCGGCCGAGCTGGCCCACGCCCACTATGTGCGCGGCGTCAGCTGCCCCTACTGCCACGGCAGCCGCACGCCTGAGCAACTGCAGTCGCTGGCCGAGCGCCAGCGGCAGATGGACCTGGCGCAGGAGCGCGGTGACACCCATCTGGGCCACACCCAGGCCAGCTCACAGCAATCGCGCCAGCAAAAGATCGCCGCGCAGCAGCAGGCCTTGCAAGGCCTGCCGGTGCTGTACTCGTTTCGCCGCTGCCCCTATGCGATGCGGGCCCGCCTGGCGCTGGCCTATGCAGGCATTGCCTGCCAGCTGCGCGAGGTCGTCCTCAAGGACAAGCCCCAGGCGCTACTGGATGCATCGCCCAAGGCCACCGTGCCGGTGCTAGTGCTCGCCGATGGCACGGTGCTCGAAGAGAGCCTGGAGATCATGCTCTGGGCGCTGCGCCAGAACGACCCCGATCAGTGGCTCAGCCCCACCGCCGGCAGCCTGGGCGAGATGCAGGCGCTGATCGCCCGCCATGACAGCGAATTCAAACCGGCGCTGGACCGCTGCAAATACCCCAGCCGCTACCCGCAAGCAGACGCCGCTGCCGCAGCGGCCACTGCCCAGGCCTTTTTGGGTGCACTGAACCAGCAGCTGGCTGCGACCGGCTACCTGTTTGGCCGCGACCCGAGCCTGGCCGACATGGCCATCCGCCCCTTTGTGCGCCAGTTTGCCGGCATCGATGAGGCTGCATGGCAGAATCACCCCTGGCCCCATCTGCAAGCCTGGCTGCTGCGTCTGACCGATTCAGCACTGTTCGAGCAGGTGATGGAAAAATACCCTGCCTGGCACCCGGACGAAGCGGGCGTGCTGTTCCGCTGAACGGACACCGCCCCTGCCGGCACGCAAGTGACAAGCACTGCTAGCGGATGCGCATCCCAGCGCCCGCTGCAGCGCTTGCCCGGCATTGACCGCCTGCGCCCACCACCGTGCCATGATCCAGTCCATCCAGATTCTGCGTTTTGCTGCCGCCCTGTGGGTGGCGCTCTACCATGCGCGGACCTATAGCTTCTTCCCCGAGCTTCCTGGCTGGCTGCGCGCCATTGCCGAGGGCGGCTTTGTCGGTGTCGATATCTTCTTTGTGATCAGCGGCGTCATCATGGCGCTGGCCACCAGCAACACACCCACCGGCCTGCGTCCTTCCGCCCAATTTGTTGCTACCCGCTTTTCCCGCATCTACACCGGCTGGGGGCCGGCGATGCTGCTCTACGTCGTTGGATTGCAGGCGCTGGGTGCCATGCCGCCGGATGTGAACCTGCTGTCGTCGGCGCTGCTCTATCCGGCCAATTTCAGCCTGCACATCAATGCGGTGACCTGGACCCTGGTCTTTGAGCTGTATTTCTACCTGCTCATTGGCGCCAGCCTGCTCTTGCCCAAGCCCTGGCGCGACCGGGCCCTCGCTGCCTGGGGCCTGACCATGGTGGTGCTGGTGCTGTACTACGCGGCCACCGGCCGCTACCGGCCGGACATGTTTGCGCAGACCACACCACTCATCTGGTTCTATGCCGCGCCCCTGGTGCTGGAATTCTTTGCCGGCTATTTCATGTACCGCTTTTTGCAGCGCTACCCGCAGCAGCGCTGGTACGCCTGGCTGCTGGCCAGTGCACTGCTGGGCGCCACAGCGGTGTACTACAGCCACACCGCCGCCTTGTATGCGCCCGGCATCGTCGGTTTTTACCACTGGGCGGACCGCGCGCTGCTGGTAGGCAGCGCCACCACCGCCCTGGTGGCGGCAGCCTTGTTGCTGCCAACGCCCCAGCACCGGACATGGCAGCTGCTCGCCAAGCTCGGCGACTATTCCTTTGCAATCTATTTGCTGCATCTGCTGGTGTTCCAGCTCGTGCAACGCGCCATCACATCGATGGCGCTCGACATTCCCCACCGCTCGCTCAGCCTGCTGCTGGTGCTGGCGGCCTTGGTCGCGCTGTCGGCCCTGTACTACCACGCGATCGAACACCCCATCTACCAAGCCTGCCGGCGCGCCATTGCGCGTTGGGCGGCCCGCACGCCATGACCCCAGCCCGTATCCATCTGATCTTTGCCCGCGCCCGCAATGGCGTCATCGGCCGCGACAACCAACTGCCCTGGCACCTGCCCGAGGACATGGCCTTTTTCAAGCAAAAAACGGCGGGAGGCACCGTCGTCATGGGCCGCAAGACCTGGGATTCGCTGCCGCCGCGCTTTCGTCCGCTGCCAGGCCGCGATAACGTGGTCGTCACGCGCCAAAGCGGCTGGCAGCCCAGCCCGGCCAGCGAACGCGTCCATGTCGCCGCTGATCTGGAGCAGGCACTCAGCACGGCCCAGGCGCTGGGCCAGCCCGTCTGGGTGATTGGCGGTGCGCAGATCTATGCCCAGTCGCTGGCCCTGGCCGACGAGGTCTGGGTGACCGAGATCGACCAGGATTTTGACGGCGATGCCTATGCGCCGGTGCTCGGCGACCAGTGGCAGGAGGTCTCGCGCGAGCGCCACACCAGCAGCAACGGCCTGCCCTTTGCGTTTGTCTGCTACCAGCGCCAGCTCTTCTGAGAGAGGCGCTCACCGATGGCACCACGCTGGTGCGGCGCAGCAAATTCATGCAAAATGGATTTCATCGAATAGCAATCTGTGGCGCGCCGGGCCCCAAGCACCGGGCGCTGCAACAAGACGGAACACTGTGACGATGAGCCTGGTACAAGCGTTGCCCGCCGGCCCGTTGGATGTGATCGGCGATGTGCACGGCGAGCGCCAGGCACTGGAGTCGCTGGTTCGGCATCTGGGCTATGACGACCATGGCGGCCACCCGGCAGGCCGCACGCTGGTGTTTGTTGGCGATTTCTGCGACCGGGGCCCGGACAGCCCCGGCGTGCTGGCGCTGGTGCGCCGCTGGGTAGAAAACGGCCATGCCTGCGCGGTGCTCGGCAACCATGAAATCAACCTGCTGCGCGAAGATGCCAAGGACGGCTCGGGCTGGTACTTTGATGAGCGCATCGAGGCTGACAACCCCAAATACGCGCCTTATGTGCGTGCGGACCAGGCCTTTGACGACGAAATGCTGCCCTTTTTGCGCCAGCTGCCGCTCGCGCTGGAGCGGCCCGACCTGCGCATCGTCCATGCCGCCTGGATCGACGACAAGATCAACCAGGCCCGCGCGCTGCGGCCCGGCCATGTCGCCCAGGACTATGACCGCCTGGAGCAAGAGGCCTACCTGCACGCCAAGGCGCTGGGCATTCCGGCCCGGCTGAAGGCCGAAAACCAGGCCTGGCCCTACCACCTGGAAGATGGCGCCCATTGCCCACCGTTCATGCCCGCGCATGCCGACAGCGAGCTGAACAAATCCCAGTACAACCCCTTGAAGGTGCTCAGCTGCGGTGTGGAGCGCCGCGGCAGCGAGCCCTTCTATGCCGGCGGCAAATGGCGTTTTGTCGAGCGTGTGGCCTGGTGGGATGCGTATACCGACAACACGCCCGTCATCGTCGGCCACTACTGGCGCCGCATCCATGAGCTCGACCGCTCAGTGCTGGGCAAGGGCGACCAGGATTTGTTCGCCGATATCAACCCGCATGCCTGGCATGGCCTGCGCGGCAATGTGTTTTGCGTGGACTTCTCCGTAGGCGCGCGCTGGACGGCCCGGCTCGCCGGCCAGCCGCCCGAGCAGGACTTCAAGCTCGCGGCGCTGCGCTGGCCCGAGCGGGTGCTGATGCTCGACGATGGCAGCGCGGCGCCCACCACGCACTTTCTGCAGGCGCCCGCACCGGCGCTGGTTTGACGCCCCAGCTACACATTCAGACGCGAAAAAGCGGCCAATGGCCGCTTCGTCGTTGATGGGCCGGAGCCCTCTGCACCTTGGCAAGGCGCAAGGGCTATGCCTTACAGCCCCAGGGCCGCAATACCCGCCTTGGCGATCTGTGCATCTTCAGGTGCCTTGACACCGCTGACGCCCACGGCGCCCAGGCATTCGCCGTCCTTGA
>NZ_KE148540.1:0-10324 GCF_000410635.1 Comamonas sp. B-9 | reverse complement strand
ACGCCGCCTTCGAGCATGCCGTCGATCAGCGGAGCGCTCAGGAAGGCGGTGCGGCCACCATTGATCATGTCCTCAAAACCCTTGCTCTCGCGGCGGCCCAGTGCCGAGGTGCGGGCCTTGGCCACGCAGATGTGGGCCGACACGGGGGCTGCGCCGTCGCGGCGGATCATGCCCAGCAGGTTGCCGCCGTCGTCCACCACCGCAATGCTGACGATCCATTGGTTCTTGACCGCTTCGGCCTCGGCCGCATTCAACACCGCCTTGACGTCGGCCAACTCCAGCACTGCTTTGGTTTTCATGGTGACTCCTTGAAAAAGATTCGGGATACCCGGTTGTTCAGCCTGCCAGCTTAACGGCATTCCAGCACGCTAATCAATCACATGCATCACAGCATTTGTGCCTAAAACGGGGGTAATCCCCCGTCAGCCTCAGGCTGCTGCGTTTTCTGCTGCCGCGCTCGGCTCGGCAGCGTCTGCAGTGTCCACGTCGGCCGCATCCCCCTCGGTCTTGACCGACGGTGCATGGCCATCCCATTCAAACACGGCCATGCTCTCGACGTGGGCGGTATGCGGGAACATATTGACCACGCCCGCGGCCACACAGCGGTAGCCGGCCTGGTGCACCAGCAGTCCGGCATCGCGCGCCAGGGTCGCGGGGTTGCAGCTCACATAGACGATGCGCTTGGGCGGTGTCCAGTCCTTGGCGCTGTCAGGCAGCGGCGCGGTATCGGGCACCTGGTGGCGCGCCTTGTGGATGTCGGCCAGCGCCTTGGACAGCGCAAACGCACCTTCACGTGGTGGATCGACCAGCCACTTGTCTGCCTGGCCGTCGGCGATCAGCATCTCGGGCGTCATCTCGAACAGATTGCGGGCCACAAAGCGCGTGGGCGCCAGCGCGCTGCCTGCGGGGCGCGTCGCATTGTTGGCGGCATAGTTCTCGTGCGAGCGCTGCACCAGGGTCTCCGAGCCCTCGATGCCCAGCACCTCGCCGGCCATCGTGCCGATCGGCAAGGTGAAGTTGCCCAGGCCGCAGAACCAGTCGATCACCCGCTCGGTCTTCTTGGCATCCAGCAAGCGCAGCGAGCGCGTCACCAGCACCTGGTTGATGTGCGGGTTGACCTGGGTGAAGTCGGTGGGCTTGAACGGCATCGTGATGCCGAAATCGGGCAGCGCATAGGAAAGCTGCTCGCCCACGCCATCCATCAGGTGCACGGTGTCCGGCCCCTTGGGCTGCAGCCACCATTGCACCTTGTGGGCTGCGGCGAAATCGCGCAGGCGCTGCAGATCGGCGTCGCTCAAAGGCTCCAGGTGGCGCAGCACCAAGGCAGTGACCTGGTCGCCGCAGGCCACCTCGATCTGCGGGCAGGTCTCGCGGGCATCGAGGCTGCCGATCAGCGCGCGCATCGGCATCAGCAAGGCGTCGACATGGGGCGGCAAGATCTTGCAGGTTTCCATGTCGGCGATGTAGCGGCTCTTGCGCTCATGGAAGCCCACCAGCACCTTGCCCTTCTTGGCCACATAGCGCACCGACAGGCGCGAGCGAAAGCGGTAACCCCAGCTGGGGCCTTCAATGGGGCGCATCACCGTCTCGGCCACCACCTTGCCCAGGTGCCAGAGATTGTCTTCGAGCACGCGCTGCTTGGTGGCGATTTGCGCGCCCACATGCAGATGCTGCATCTTGCAGCCGCCGCAGGCGCCGGCATGCAGGCCAAAGTTGGGGCAGCCGGGCCGCACGCGCTGCGACGATTCGCGGTGGATCTGCAGCAGATCGGCCTGCTCCCAGTTGTTTTTCTTGCGCCGGGTCTTGGCACTCACCCATTCTGTCGGCAGCGCGCCATCGACAAAGACGACCTTGCCATCGGCACGGCGCGCCACGCCCTGGGCGTCCATGTCCATGGACACGATCTTCAAAGCATCTGCGGGGAACTGCGCCGCTTCGGCGGCATCGGGGGATTCGGGAATATTCTGTGGGGTCTGCGCTTGGCTCATCCCGGTATTTTCGCAGGCTGGGCAATGGCCTGCGGCCAACCTCTGGCAATTTGGCGTGCGGGAGCGCAAAAAATCACGGTGGCGCCCAGATCAGCTTTGGCAATGCCGGGCCTTGCTGTGCCGCCGCCTCGTCATACAGGTCCCGGTGGCGCATCACCTCATCCATGTGCCGCTCGGCCCACAGGCGCAGCGCATCCAGCGCGGGAGCCAGCGACTGGCCCAGCGGGGTCAGGCTGTATTCCACTTTGGGCGGCGAACAGGCAAAGACTTCGCGCCGGACAATGCCATCACGCTCCAACGCCCGCAGCGTTTGCGTAAGCATCTTTTGAGACAGGCCCTCAATGCCCTTGCGCAACTGCCCAAACCGCCACGGCCCTGCGCGCAGCAGGCCCAGCACCAGCACCGTCCATTTGTCGGCTACGCAATCCAGCACCTGTCTGGTGGGGCAGGTGGCGAGATAGGGGTTCCAGGCGGGGCGGCAGGGGTCGATGGTCACTTTTTGGTTCCTATGTCACTTTTCAGTGTCTTATTGCAACTATTTATCGCCACCTTTAAGCTCATCATTTTTCATGCATCTGCCCAATGCAGCTTGCGTTTATTCAACGAGGAATGACTATGAACACAGCACAGAACATGGATGTCGTACGCCGCTACTTTGAGGCAGTCGCACGAGGCGATCTCGGCGGCGTTGGCGCCGCTTTCAGTGCCGATATTGAATGGCACCAGCCCGGCAAGGGCGCCCTCTCCGGGTTGCACCGAGGCAAGGCTGCGGTCTTCGCGTTGCTGGGCCAGTTCATGCAGCGCAGCCAAGGGAGCTTTCGCATCGACAAGGTCGGCCCGCTGATGGCCCAGGGCGATCTGGTCAGCACCTCCTTGCACTTCTGCGCTGAAAAGCCAGGTGCAGCCATCGCCATGTCGGGCATTGATGTGCTGCGGGTTGAGAACGGACTCATCCGGGAGGTCTGGCTGTTCTCCGAGGACCAGGACGCCGAAGACGCCTTCTGGGGCTAACAGCGCTATGCAGGCCAGCATGGTACATGCCTGCTTGAAAAACACGAAGGGCAGCCACGCTGCCCTTCGTGTTTTGTGATGCGCTTACTGCGCTGTGATCATGCTGCCCAGGCTCAACTGGTCGGTGACCATGTTGGCGCTGCTGGACGTCAGCTTTTTGCCGCCGGGCAGTGCATGCACCTCGGTGACGCATACGGCATTGTTGGGCGTGAAGACAACACGGCTGCCGCTGGGCAGCTCGCTTGCCGTCTGGTGCAGCGGCTTGGACATGTCCACTGGGGGCTCTGCACTGCGATACACCACCTCGTTCTTGCTGTCATAGACCGTGTAGCAGGCAGCCTGCGCCCAGGCCGAGGCCGTGAGCGCCAGCATCGCAAGCGCTGTGGATTTGAAGCTGTAACTGGAACCGGACATGGTTGGAACTCCCGCAATATTTTTTATCGATACTGCGAAGTTACCAAATTTTCCTAAACGGTGCATCCCCATTTCCAGGGGAAAGGTCAAGAAAAATCAACCAAAAACAAAAACTTACACAAATGAAGCAAGTCAGCAGGGTTTATCAATATCAGTACTGATAATTATTCTCATTCAATGCTATTATTCGTCCATCGCCGCTGTCAGGGGCCTTGCGCATGTACACATGCCCAGCGCCCTCGCAACTGTGATTGTTTCATCGTGGGGCGACTCTTGGGGCCCGTTCAGCTCCAGGGTCGTTTTGGCCAGCCAACGATCTTTTCGCACAGCCACGCATTTTTTCGATGAAACCCGCGCAGCCGATGGGCACTCCCCACTGCAACCGCTGCGACGATCCTTGCTCAAAACGGCCCTGCCCTGCTGCACCGGCCTGCGACCTCGACAACACCCCCCAAGCTCTGGCACCAACGGGCTACAACTCGCCTTGTCGCAATCCGCTCGAGCGCCTGACCTGGCGCTCTGTCGCCTCTTCCAGCACCGCGAAATTGCTGCTGCCGCCGGCCACGACCGTGAGCCAGCGCTTGGCCCGCGTCAGGCCGGTGTAGACCAGCTCGCGGGTCATGATCGGTGACAGGCTGGGCGGCAATACGACGGCCGCATGGCTGAACTCCGAGCCCTGCGATTTGTGGATGGTCATTGCATACACCGTCTCGACCGCCTGCAGCCGGCTGGGCAGCACCCAGCGCAGGCCCTCGCTGGTGGCAAACACCACGCGCAGCGCGCCCTGCGCTAGAGCGGCGCCACTGGCCCCGCCAGCGTCAAGCGCCTGGCCCGCCGGCATCTGCACCGTGATGCCGATATCGCCATTCATCAGCTTGAGGCTGTAGTCATTGCGGGTCACCAGCACCGGGCGGCCCGCATACCAGCCGCTGCTTTGCGCAATCAGCTCGCGGTGGGCCAGCAGCTGGGCAATGCGCTCATTGAGCCCTTCGACGCCCCAGGGGCCGCTGCGCAGCGCGCACAGCACCTGGAACTCGCCATGCGCTTTCAACAGGCGCAGCGCCCATTGGTTCAAGGCCTCGGGGCTGGGGTTGGCCGGCATCTCGCGCAGCACCTGCAGGTAGTGGCCATAGCCCACCGGCCCCGCGTCGCGCTTGGCGGCACTGTCGACAAAGCGCTTGCCGCCGCCATCCAGCACCAGCTGGGCCAGCGACGAATGCGTCAGATCCGGCACCGCATAGGCGGCCAGATCGGGGTAGCCTGCCTTCAGCAGCGGCTTGATCGCCTTGCGCCGCCCGGCATTGACAACACTGGCCAGCTGGCCGATACCGCTGTCGGCATGGAAGCGGTGGCTGACCCGCAGCATGGCCACCGCCTGGTCCAGCGGCTTGCCTGCGATGTCCTGCAGCTCGGCAGGCATCTGTTGGCCGGTCACCTGCTGCAGCCACTGCGCCGTTTCATGCCAGTACAGGCCGCGCTCGGACTGTGCGCACAGCTCTCCCAGCACCGCGCCGGCTTCCACCGATGCGAGCTGGTCCTTGTCGCCCAGCAGCACCAGCCTGGCCTGCGCAGGCAAGGCCGACAGCAAGGCCGCCATCATCTCCAGATCGACCATCGAGGCCTCATCGACCACCAGCACATCGAGCGCCAGCGGGTGCTGGGCATCATGGCGAAAATGCCGGCTGTCGGGCCGGCTGCCCAGCAGCCGGTGCAGGGTTTGGGCGTCGGACGGGATCAGCGGTTTCAAGCTACGCGCCTCGCCATTGCCCGGCGCGGGCGGCACCGCTGGCAGCTGCGCATCCGCCAGGCGCTGCAAGGCCTGCACGATCGATTCGGACAGGCGCGCTGCCGCCTTGCCGGTGGGCGCAGCCAGGCAGATGCGCAGCGGCCGGCCGTTCTGCTGCAGCGCCATGCTCTGCAGCAGCGCCAGCAGCTTGACCACGGTGGTGGTCTTGCCGGTGCCGGGGCCGCCGGTAATGATGGAAAAGGCGCTGGAGGCCGCCAAGGCGCAGGCCATTTTCTGCCAGTCGGGCGAATCGGCAATCTGGTCACCCGCTGGTGGAAACAGCTGGTCCAGCGCCTGGCGCAGCATTGCATCTTGCGCGGCGCTGCGGCCCTGGCGCAGATGCTGGCTGGCAGTGATGCGCTGGCCAATCGCTTGCGCCACATCCTGCTCGTACTGCCAGTAGCGGCGCAGATAGAGGCGATCGCCTTGCAGCACCAGCGGCGTGCCGCCCTGGCTGGGCTTGCCGGGCGCGGCCACCAGCGCGCTCGCCTGCAAGGCCGATTGCCACTGCAGCAGGTTGACCTGGGCCAGCAGCTCGCTGGGCAGCGGCAAGGGCGTGGGCTCGGTGGCGCCACTTCCCTGCGCCACGGTATCGGGTGGCAGCGACAGCGCAAAACGGCTGTTGTCCAGGGTGGCCTGCAGATCCAGACAGACATGGCCCCGGCCCAGTTGGTGGCTGGCCAGTGCGGCGGCCAGCAGCACCAGCGGTGATGCGGCGGGATCGAGTTCGTGCAGAAAAAGCACCAGCGCCTGGTCCAGGCTGCGCAGCCAGCCATGGGCGGTCCAGCGCTCTACCGTGTGCAGCAGGCTGGCGGTGGCGCCGTTGGGCATGGCCAGCGTGCGGGCAGCCGATCGCTGGGTGGGCAGGCCATCTTGAGCCTGGCCGTTCTCTGGCAGGCCGTCCTGGGGTTGTCTCGTCATTGCATTCATCATCATTGCGCAAACAGCGCATCGAGCGCATCCATCAGTGCACGCGGGGGCTTGTCATGGTAGAGGCCCTGGTGGTCCGCACCGACGCCCCGCAAAAACCAATACCGCACACCGCCCACATCGCGCTCGTAGTCATAACCGGGCAGGCGCTGCTGCAGCAGGCGGTGCAGCGCATAGGTGTACAGAACATACTGCAGGTCATAGCGGTGCTGCAGCACGGCAGCGGCCATGGCTTCTGCCGTGTAGGCCGCACTGTCCGCGCCCAGCCAGTTGGATTTGTAGTCCATCACATAGTAGCGGCCGCCCTGCTCGAACACCAGGTCCATATAGCCCTTGAGCATGCCGTGCAGCTGGTTGGCCAGCAGCGCGGGCCGGGGCTGGCCGGGCAGCACATGCTGCTGCACCAGCGCATCGAGCTGGCCGGTCGAGGCCCGGTGGATCGACAGCCAGAACTCCATCTCGACCTGGTAGTCGCCCAGCGACTGCAGTGCGACCGGGCTGTCGACCGGCGTGTCGGCCTGGCTGTCGGTGGGCGCACCCTGCAGCCGCAGCGGCGTTTGCAGCCATTGCCGCACAAAGCCTTGCAGCGGCTCGGCCCAATCGGCCCAGCCGCGCACCTGGCAGCGGTAGGCGATGATGCCATCCAATGCCGCAGGCCTGCTGAGCACTGTGGCAAAACCCTCTTGCGCGCACCATTCCAGCAGGCCGTGCAGAAAGTTGCCAGCGTCAGGCCCCTTGGGGAAGGCATGCAGGCTGCCGGGCTCCGGCTGGCCCGGTGCGGCTGTATCGGGTGCGGGCTCTTGCGGCTCCAGGTACTGGTCCTGCTGCGCGGTTTCGGGCTCGGCGGCTGTCAGCGCGTCTTCGATCCAGAGGCTCTGCGCAGGCACGGCATAGCCCAGCCGCTCGGTCAGCGCCGAGAAGCTGGCGATCCACCAGTGCTCATCGGCCTGCCGGCGCGGCTGGCGCGCCGCAAAGGCAGCGGGTGGGCGTTCGGGCTGGTAGCGCTGCGGGCTGACTTCGGGCACAGGCTGCACGGCCATCTGCGGACAGTTGCTGGCAAAGTCCTGCAGATAGGCATGCAGTTCTAGGTCAGGCAATTTTTGCCCGCCGGCCAGCAGGTAGCCGACGGCGCTTTTCTCCAGGCTGCCCGCGCGGCTCATGCCCTTGGCCAGTGGTGCCACGCCCAGCCACAGCGCGTACTGAGCGCGCGTCAGCGCCACATAGAGCAGGCGCATGTCTTCGCTCAGGCGCTCGTCGTTATGGGCGCTGACGGCGTCCTGGCGCTTGTTGTTCAGCTCCACCACCAACTCGCCCGATGCGGCATCGTGGTACTGCGCATAGCCCCGGCTCTTGCCGTCAAAATCGCGCCAGCTGCTGATGAAGGGCAGCAGCACCAGCGGGTACTCCAGCCCCTTGGACTTGTGGATGGTGACCACCTTGATCAGATCGGCATCGCTCTCCAGGCGCAGAATCTCTTCTTCGCCCTCGGGGCTGTCCATCTGCTCGGCCAGGCGTCGGATCAGCGCCTGCGCGCCCTCCACCTCGGTCGATGCGCGCTGCAGCCATTCGGCCAGGTGCAGCACATTGGTCAGGCGCCGCTCGCCGCCCGGCTGGGCCAGCCAGCGCGCGGGCAGGTCAAAATCGAGCAGCCACTGGCGCAGCATCGGCAGCACGCCCTTTTTCTGCCACAGCTGCTGCAACACGCGGCTGCGCAGCGCCAGCTGCTCCCAATGCTGCTCATCGTGGTTGAGCCGCTCCAGGTCCTGCCAGGACCAATCCATCGATGCAGTGGCCAGCGCCACGCGCAGCAGTCCGTCATGGCCGGGCGCATTGACGGCGCGCAGCCAGCGCAGCATGTCGGCCGCCTCGGCAGTCTGGAACACCGAATCGCGGTCCGACAGGTAGACGCTGGCCAGACCCCGCTCCTTGAGCGCATTGCGCACCAGCTCGGCCTCGGCCCGGCCCCGCACCAGGATGGCGATATCGGCCGGGCGCAACGGCCGGCCCAAGGCATCCGCCGATGGGCCAAAACCGGCTTGGCCCGCCCGGGCGGCATTGAGCCAGGCCGTGATCTGGCTGGCCGCCGCCTGCGCCATGCGCTGGCGGTAGGCCGACTCGGCCACGCCGGTACGCGCGCTCTTGCCGGATGCCGCAGCATCGCCCTGCTCGTCGGCGCCATCGGCCTGCGTCGGCGTGCCGGCATCCAGGGTCCACAAGGTCATCGCCGGCGTGGCCTGGCCCTGCAAAAAGAGTGCGTCGCGGCGCCCGTTGGCATCAACGGCCACAAAGGGCACAGGATTGTGCTGCGCATCCTGGCGAAAGCGGAAGGCCGCGCTGGGATGGCTCTCGGCATGCACAAAGCAGTGGTTGATGGCCTGCACCACCGCCTGGGTGGAGCGGTAGTTGGTGCCCAGCGAGTAATGGCGCCCCTCGGTGGCAGCACGGGCCCGCAGATAGGTGTAGATATCTGCACCGCGAAACGCGTAAATGGCCTGCTTGGGGTCGCCAATCATGAACAGGCCCTGCGCCGGGTCGTTGCATTCAATGCGGTAGATGCGCTCAAAAATGCGGTACTGCAGCGGGTCCGTATCCTGGAACTCGTCGATCATCGCCACCGGAAACTGGCTGCGGATGCGCTGCGCCAGTGCCTCACCGCCGGGCGCATGCAAGGCGCTATCGAGGCGCTGCAGCAGGTCGTCAAAGCCCAGCTCGGCGCGGCGCTGCTTTTCTGCCTCCAGTGCGCGCTGCACATGGGCAATCGCATGGCGCAGCAGCAGCGGTTGGAGTGGCGTGGCCAACTCTGCGTCTTGCGCTACGGCCTCCAGCCAGGCATCGATGGCGGCAAAGGCCGCATGCGCGGGCACGGTCACGCCCTTTTTGGCCTTGATACCCGATTGGCCAAAGGCCCGAATCTTGGCGGGCGCCGGCTCGCCATCGCTCCAGGCCGCCATGGCGGCGAGCCAGGCCTCGAACACGCCCGGTTCGTCCTTCTTCGGATAGGTGACGCCGTTGAGACCCGGCACGAGCGCAATCAGCAGCTGCTCCAGCTCGGCCCGGTGCTGCTGCCACAGCAGGCGTGCGCTGTTCTCCAGCGCGGTGTGGCGTGCGGCTGCCTCGCTGGCCTGGGCCAGCAATGCGGCCAGATCGACCTGGTCGGCAGGCGCCAGCGCCGCGCCGTCGTAGCGCCAGTCGGCATCCTGGCGACTGAGCATGGGCTGGATGGCCTCTTGCAAGGCCTGCGGCGTGGCAACAACCTGCAGCAGGCTGCGCAGCGAGGTGGCGGGCAGGTCATAAAACTGGCGGCGCCAGTAGTCCTGCACCACCTGGGTCAGCAGCTCGCTCTGGTCGGTGATGAGGCTTTGCTGGAACAGGCTGCCGCTGTCAAACGCATGCTCGCGCAGCATGCGGTAGCACCAGCTGTGGATGGTGGACACCGCCGCCTCGTCCATCCAGTTCGCGGCCTCGTGCAGCAAACGGGCGCAGGCGGGCCAGCGGCTGGCGGGGTAGTCGGCGCGCAGCGCCAGCAGCAAGGGGTCTGCTGCCGCTTCGCTACCGGTCTCTTCCGGCTTCTGCGCAAACAGCTGGGCGGCTTCGGACAGGCGCTGGCGAATGCGGTCGCGCAGCTCTTGCGTGGCGGCATCGGTAAAGGTCACCACCAGGATATCGGGGGGCGCCAGCGGCCGGCCAAAGGCCTGCTCGCCGCCATGCTGCAGCACCAGCCGCAGGTAGAGCGCGGCGATCGTATAGGTCTTGCCGGTGCCGGCGCTGGCCTCGATCAAGCGGCTGCCCCAGAGCGGAAAGCGCAGCGGCTCCAGTGGCAAGGTGGTATCGCTTGGCATCGCGCTCATTGCGGCCCCTCCCCATCACCCGCGTCGCCCGCATCACCCTCCGCAAAGCGCGCCAGCGCCTGCGGATGCTGGCCATTGACCAGCTGCACCTGGGCCAGCATGTCGCCATAGAGCTGCTGGGCCACATCCAGCAAACCAGCGGCCAGCAGCGCGTCAAAATCCGGAAACACCCGGGCCAGTTCGGCCGAGCGCTGCAGCTCACCGGTGCCCCGGTAGCTGTCGTCATAGAGCGCCGCGAGCTGGCCGGCCGATGCCGTGGGCGCCAGGCTGGCGATGGAGGTACGCACAGCGGCCGGCAAGGGCGCGCGCATGCCCTGCTGCCACAGCACCAGCAACTGGCGCCAGGC
>NZ_KE148539.1:26000-33781 GCF_000410635.1 Comamonas sp. B-9 | reverse complement strand
GGCACCGCCGCCGCCCGCCCCGGTTCCGCCACCTCCTCCCCCCGCGCCCGCCCCGGCCGTGACCACACCCAAGCCCGTGGCGGCCGTGCAGGATGACGACGACCGCGAGTCCGAGATTGCCCTGCGCAAGAAAAAGGAGCAAGAAGCCAAGCAGCGCGAGCAAAAGGAGCGTGAGCTGGCCCAGCGCAAGGAAGCCGAGCGCAAGAAGCAAGCCGAGCAGGACAAGAAGGACCGCCTGGAAGAGGAGCGCCAGGAACGCCTGCAAAAGGAAAAGGACGCCCGCGAAAAGGCCGAGAAGGCGGAAAAGGACCGCAAGGAAGCCGACCGCAAGAAGCAGGCCGAGCAGGACAAGAAGGACCGCTTGCAAAAGGAAAAGGACGCCCGGGAAAAAGCCGAGAAGGACAAGGCCGAGCGCGAAAAGGCCGAGAAAGCCAAGGCAGAAGCCGACGCCAAGGCGAAGGCCGCAGCGGATGCCAAGGCCAAAGCGGCCGCCGATGCCAAAGCGAAGGCCGCTGCAGACGCCAAAGCCAAGGCCGCCGCCGATGCCAAGGCCGCCGAAGCCCAGCGCCAGGCCAATATCGCCCGCATGGCCGGTATGGCAGGCGCTGCAGGTGCGGCCGGCAGCAGCCAGGGTGGCACGCCATCGGGCAGCGCCTCTGGCCAAGGTGGCCCATCGGCCGGCTATGGCGGCAAGGTCGCTGCCAAGGTGCGCCCCAACATCACCTTCCCTGATGACATCCAGGGCAACCCGCGTGCCGAGCTGGAAGTGCGCGCTGCCCCCGATGGCACCATCGTGGGCGTGCGCGTTACCAAGTCCAGCGGCAACAAGGCCTGGGACGATGCCGTCGTCCGTGCAATGCACAAGACCGAGACCTTGCCACGCGACACCGATGGCCGCGTGCCATCCAGTCTGGTCATTGGTTTCCGCCCCAAGGACTGAAGACCTGTTTGTCTTCCCCAAAAAAATGCCCTCGGCCACCTGGCCGAGGGCATTTGTCTTTGGATGGGCAGCGTGCTGCCACCGCCCTCTCGGGCGTCAGCCTCAGCTCACCATATAGCCGCCATCGACCGGCAGCACCACGCCCGTCATAAAGCTGGCCGCCGGTGTGCAGAGGAACACGGCCGCTTGCGCCACATCCTGCGGTGTGCCCCAGCGCCCCAGCGGCGTGCGTGCCAGGATGGGGCCCGAGCGGGCCGGGTCGTCCTGCAGCGCCTGGGTCAGCGGCGTCGCAATCCAGCCCGGGGCAATCGCGTTTACCCGGATGCCATCGGCCGCATAGGCAATGGCAAGCGACTTGGTCAGCTGGCCGATACCGCCCTTGCTGGCCGCATAGCCGGGCACTAGGCCACCACCAAAGAAGGTCAGCATCGATGCGGTGTTGACAATGCAGCCGCGCCGGGCGCGCAGCTTGTCACGCGTGGCGGTGCAGACCCGCATGGTGCCGGTCAGGTTCACCTCCAGCACGCGCTGGAAGACCTCCACATCGTGCTCCAGCCCGCGCTTGATGATGCCCGCGCAGTTGAAGACGATGTCGAGCTCGTCCAGATCGGCGAGCGCCCCATCCAGATCGGCCTGGCGCGTGACATCGGCCTGGCGCACTTCCACCCCGGCGTCCAGCGTGCCATCGCCCTCGCCCAGGCCCAGCGCAATCACGCGCGCGCCCAGCGCCGCCAAATGGTTGGCAATCACGGCACCAATGCCTTGGGTGGCACCGGCGACCAGGGCGGTCTTGCCTGTCAACAGGTCTTTCTGGTAGGTCGTAGTCATCACTCGCATCTCTCGCATTGCTTGCTTATCACCCGCTTGGGGCTCAGTTCTTCATGTCCAGCAGTTTGATCAGGTCGGCGAAATAGGTCGCATCCTTCATCATCTGGTTGCGGAAACCCTGGTCATCGGCATAGACAAAGCCCAGGTTCTGTTTGGCCAGCACTTCCTGGAAGGCCGGCTCATCGACGGTCTTCTTGGCCGCCGCCTTCAAGTAGTTCAGCACATCGGTGGGCAGCTTCTTGGGGCCGGCAATGCCGCGCCAGGTGCCAATGCTCAGGTCGATGCCCTTTTCCTTCAACGTGGGCACCTTGTCGAAGTTCTTCACGCGCTGGTCCGCCATCACGGTCAGCATCTTGAGCTTGCCCGCCTGCAGCTGCTGGGCCACTTCGGCCGGGCTCACCGCCACCGCATCGACGTGGCCGCCCATCAGCGCCAGCACGGCCGGGCCCGCACCCTGGAACGGAATATGGTTGAACTGGATGCCCGTCTTGTCGCCCAGCGCCGTGGCGGCAAAGTGCCAGATCGAGCCATTGCCGGCATTGCCCACGCCCATCTTGCCGGGGTCCTTCTTGGAGGCGGCGAGGAACTCTTCGATCGTGTTCCAGGGCGCATCGGCGCGCACGGTGATCGCGGCCGGGTCGGCGTTGAACTGGATGATGGGCTGCACATCGTCGTACGAGAACTTGGCCAGGCCCATGGGCTTGAGGGTCACCAGCTCCACCGTCACCACGGCCAGCTTATAGCCGTCAGGCTTGGCATTGATCATGTCCGTCCAGCCAATGGCGCCGCTGGCACCGGGCTTGTTGATCACCACCACGCTTTGCGGAATGTGCTTGCGCGCCGCCTCACCAAAGGCACGGGCCACACCATCGGTGCCGCCACCGGGCTGGAAGGGCACGATCAGCTCGATTTGGCGTACCGGAAAGTCCGCTGCCACCGCCCAGCCGCTCATGCCCATCAGCACAGCGCTGGCACCGGCGGCGACAAAGCCCATGGCGCCGCGGCGCGTTTTATTCATGTTCATACCGTCTCCTGCTTTTTACTTTGTCGTGCAGTTTCAATAGGTCGCACGTCCACCGGATACATCAAACACCGCCCCAGTGCTGAACGAGCAGGCGTCAGACGCCAGCCACAGCACCTGGGCCGCAATCTCCTCGGGCTCACCCAGGCGGCCCATCGGGCTCTTGGCAATCATCGTGGCCACATGCGCGGGGGCCATCTGCTCCAAAATGGGCGTGCGCACCGCTGCCGGTGCCACCGCATTGACCAGTACGCCGCTGCCGGCCAGCTCCTTGCCCAGCGACTTGGTCAGCGCCAGCACCCCGGCCTTGGCCGCGCTGTAGGCCGACGCATTGGGCGTGCCCTCCTTGCCTGCGAGCGAAGCGATGTTCACCACCCGGCCATAGCCCTGGGCGCGCAGCACCGGCACCACGGCCTTGCAGACGTGGTAGACACCGACCAGGTTGATGTCGATCACGCGTTTCCAGACGGCATCGTCAAAGGCATCGAGCGCCATCGTGGGCCCGGTGATACCGGCGCTGTTGATCAGCATGTCGACCCGGCCCAGCCTCTCGAGCGTTTGCGCCAGCGCCGCCTGGATGCTGGCCGGCTCGGTCACATCGACCGGGCAGAACAGCGCATCACCTGCATCTGCGGCAGAAGGCGGCTGCAGATCCCAGACCGCCACCTGGGCACCGGCTTGCTGCAAGGCCTGCACCAGGCTGGCACCAATGCCGCTGGCGCCACCGGTCACCACGGCCACCCGGCCGCCCAATTGGTAGCTGCAATCGGCCATGTCAGCGGATGAACTGGTTGGTGTAATCGGCACCCAGGCCCACGGCCTCAAAGTGCTTGCGGCACATGTCGATCTTGGTGAACACGTCCTCAAAGCCCATGCCCTTGCCCCAGGGGTCGGTGTAGTACATGACACCGTTGACCTGGAAGTAGGTGATCATCTCCTCGCAGTCTTCGGGCACATACAAGGTGTGGGTCTCGCCTGGGGGCTCGAACACATAGCTGCCTTCCTTGGCCCACCAGTCGTGCTCCAGGTATTTCCAGCGGCCCTTGAGCACAAAGCCATGCACGGCCTGCGGGTGGCGGTGGCGGCTGAGCACGCCGGATTTGCGCACCTTGAGCAGGTTCATCCAGTAACCCTGGCTGGCATTGAGGCACAGGGGGCGAAACCAGACGTTCTCGGCCTGCGGTACCCACAGCCGCTCATCGGTGGGGATGGCGCTTTCCACCACGATCTCGGGCAAGGCATCAGGCGGGTTCGGATACTGGTAAGGCATCAACGGGGTCTGGTCAGGGCTGTCTACGGGCATTTATCCACCATATGGACTAAAGTTCACAATATGGATAATTGTAGAGAACGCCGAAAGACCCGCAGCCCAGACAAACCCCAAGCCTTGGGCGGCACAGACATATTGGCGACAGGGACCGGGCTGCGGCAGCGGCCCAACGGGCACAAAAAAACCCGGCTGTCGGACCGGGTTTCAGTGTGCGGATGCGCGTGGATGTCCGCGATCAGGAATCCACCCAATTGACCATGCCGCTAAAGGCCGTCACCAGCACGATGATGCCGAACACAATGCGGTACCAGGCAAAGGGCACAAAGCTGTTGGAGGCGATGTAGCGCAGCAGCCAGCGCACGCAGAGCCAGGCGCTGATGAACGAGAAGATGAGCCCCGTGGCAAACATGGGGATATCGGCCATCGACAGCAGCGCCCGCTCTTTGTAGAGGCTGTAGACGCCAGCGCCGATCAAGGTGGGGATCGCGAGGAAGAAGGAAAAATCGGTGGCCGCCTGGCGCGACAGGCCCATCAGCATGCCGCCGATGATGGTCGAGCCGCTGCGGCTGGTGCCCGGAATCATCGCCAGGCACTGCACCAGGCCGACCTTGAGCGCATCAAGCGGCGTCATCTCATCGACCGTCTGCACCCGCACATGGGCGGACTGGCGCTTTTCCGCCCAGAGGATGACAAAGCCGCCCAGGATAAAGGTGGTGGCCACGACGATGGGCGTGAACAAATGCGCCTTGATGTACTTGCCAAACAACAGGCCCAGCACCACGGCGGGCAAAAAGCCGATAAAGACATTGAGCGCAAAGCGCTGTGCCTGGCGGCTCGATGGCAGCGCCACGACGGTGGTCCGGATCTTTTGCCAGTACACCAGGATCACCGCAAAGATGGCGCCAGTCTGGATCGCGATGTCGAACACCTTGGCCTTGGCATCGTCAAAGCCCAGCAGGCTGCCGGCCAAAATCAAATGCCCTGTCGAGGAGATCGGCAAGAACTCCGTCAGCCCCTCCACCACGCCCATGATGGCGGCTTTGATCAACAGCAAGGTGTCCACAACAGTCTTTCAAAAAATCGGTCTGCCCGATTATCCAGCGGCCCAACACGCGCCACGGGTCTGGCCCGCCAGCGCGCACGAAAATTTACACAATGCAGCGCCCGCGCCTGCGCAGCCGCTATGGCGCCGGCAGCGCCACCACCTGCACGGCGCCCCCGGCATCCACCAAAGGCTCGTAATGCGCCAGCATGGCGTAGCGCCCCTGCGCGGCCAGGTGCGGCGCCAGGGTTTGCAAGCCCTCGCGCAAAAAAGCCAGCGCCGGCTTGTCCAGCCCCGAGGTGGGCTCATCGAGCAGCACCAGCCGGGCGCCACTGGCCAGGCCCAGCGCAATGACCAGCTTACGCAGGCTGCCAGTCGAGAGCGCCAGCAAAGGTTTGGCGCTGTGCGCGGCCAGATCCAAGCCCGCCTGCCACTGCACAAACAGGGCCTCGTCCCAGCCCGGGCAGTCGCGGCGCATCTGGGCGATCCAGTCTGCGACCACCGTGGTGCCTGGCGGCATCGTGGCGGGCAGGCGTGGCTCGTGCCAGAACACGCCCCCTGCACTCTTGAGCGCCTGCGGCGTCTGGCCATCGATAAGCAGGCTGCCCCCGCAGGCCTGCAGCTGCCCGGCCAGCAATTGCAGGGCTGTGGTCTTGCCTGCGCTCAGGCCATCGACCAGTTGCACCAGGCCAGGCGCGGCCTGCCATTGCCAGCCGGCTAGCAGCGGGGCCGCTTGCGGGTAGGAGAAATCCAGCGCATTCCATTCCAGGCTCATAGGGGTATCCGGCTTGCTTGCTTAACTCCTAAAAACATAGCATAAAATCGCGCAATATCGATGAAAACCCCGCACATGCTCGACTATTTGGACTTTGACACCAGCGATGACGGCGAAGGCCTTACCAGCCTCGATGCGATGGCCTATGCCAAGGCCGCCCAGTGGCCAGCGCTGGCAGCCGAAGTCACGCAGCTGCTGGCCTGGTGCAGCGATACCTTTGGTGCCCCCGGCCCGCTGGAAGATGGCCACCGCTGGGATCTGGACCTGCAGTTGCAAAGCGATGCCGGTGACGCGCTGGCCTTGCACTGGGATGCGCGGCAGCGCCAGCTATTGGCGCCCCAGGCAGCGCAGCAGACCGCGCTGCAGCTGAGCCTGACCCTCAGCGGCCCCGACCCCCTGGCCCAGCAGCTGACCGAGCAGTTTCTGGGCGATAGCGACTAAGCTTTCGCCCCCTATGCGCCCAGCATCAGGTCCAGGTTCTGCACCGCCGCACCCGATGCGCCTTTGCCCAGGTTGTCAAAAATGGCCGCCAGCAGCACCTGGCCCTGCGCCTCGTTGTGGAAGACGCTCAGTTGCATGGCATTCGTGCCGTTGAGCAGCTGCGGATCCAGGTGTGTAAGCGCTCTGGCCTTGTCCAGCGACAAAACCTGCACATCGGGCGCCTGCGCATAGTGGCGTGCCAGGCAGGCCTGCAACGCAGCGGCATCCACACCGGGCGGCAGCATGCGCAATGCCAGCGGCACCGTCAGCACAATGCCCTGGCGATAGGCACCATAGGCCGGCACAAACAGCGGGCGCGCGGCCAGACCTGCGTGCAACTGCATCTCCGGCGCATGCTTGTGCGCCAGCTCCAGGCCGTAGATCTGGAAGGCTGGCGGCTTGGCACCCCCCACGCCCTCATGCGCCTCGACCCCAGCGCGTCCGCGCCCGGAGTAGCCCGATACCGCGTGCACGCTGACTGGGTAGCTGGCAGGCAGCAGCCCGGCCTGCACCAGGGGCAGCAGCAAGCCGATGGCTCCCGTCGGGTAGCAGCCGGGATTGCTGACCCGGCGGGCCTTGGCAATGCGCTCAGCCTGCGCTGCCGACATCTCCGCAAAGCCATAGACCCAATCGGCCTGCGTGCGGTGCGCAGAACTGGCATCGATCACCCGCACCGCAGGATTGACGATGGCCTGCACCGCCTCGCGCGCTGCGGCGTCGGGCAAGCAGAGGATAGCGATATCGCAGGCATTGATGGCTTCGGCCCGGCGCTGGGCGTCCTTGCGCTCAGCGGCTGGCAGGGTCACGACGCGGATATCGCTGCGCCCGCGCAGCCGCTCATGGATTTGCAAACCGGTGGTGCCCTGGTCGCCGTCGATAAAAACAAGAGGAGTGCGCATATGCAGATGACTTCCGAGAATGCGGGCGCTGGCCCATGGATGAAGCCGCTATGTTCCTCCGGGCCTTAAAATAATGAAAGTTGAATTTCACAAACCAGACATTCAGCTTTTCTGAATTTGGAGCTGCGATGCGAGAGATCAGCCTGGACCGTTTGCGCACCTTGGTGGCGATTGCCGACCAGGGCTCGTTCATCCGCGCGGCGCACAGCCTGCACCTGGCGCCGCCCACGGTCAGCCTGCATATTGCCGAGCTGGAAGCGCGCATTGGCGCGCCGCTTCTGTCGCGCAAGCGCGGGCAGGTGCGGCCCTCGGCCATTGGGGACGTGCTGGTCGCGCGCGCCCGCCGCCTGCTGGACGAGGCTGAGCTGGCCTTGAGCGACATCCAGCGCCAGGTGCAAGGGCTGGAAGGGCGCGTGCGGCTGGGCGCATCGACGGGGGTGATCGCCCATCTGCTGCCCCAGGCGCTGGCGGGGCTGCGCGGGCAGCATCCGGGCATCGACATCCAGATCAGCGTCCAGACCTCAGA
>NZ_KE148539.1:25332-25824 GCF_000410635.1 Comamonas sp. B-9 | reverse complement strand
ACCCCGCAGTGGCTTGCCAGCCAGCCGCTCATCCTCAACGATGCCAGCACACGCCTGTCACGCCAGACCAGCGAGTGGTTTGCCGCGGGCGGCCACCACCCGGTGCCGCGCATTGCGCTGAACTACAACGATGCCATCAAGAGCCTGGTGGCCGCAGGTTACGGCGCCACCTTGCTGCCGCACGAAGCTACGGCCCCACCGCCGGATGCGCGCATCGCCATGCGCCCGCTGCGCCCCGCGCTGTGGCGCCGGCTGGGCATCGCCCACCGCGCCGGCTATGTGGAGCCCTCCACCCAGCATGTGCTGGATGTACTGTGGAGCCTGCGCCTGGTGTGAGCGCCGCTGCCGCAGGCCCATCGCCCTGCTGCTGGCCGCTAAAACAGCCACCAGCCGCACAAGGCCGCGCCCACCACCACCCATAGCGCGGAGAGCCGGGCAAACACCAAGAGGCCAAATGCGGCCAGCGCCAGGCCAAAATCCAGCCGTGAATGG
>NZ_KE148539.1:23701-25299 GCF_000410635.1 Comamonas sp. B-9 | reverse complement strand
GTACAGCGCAGCCAGCAGCACGCCGACCACCGAGGCATTGATGCCCGCCATCACCCGCTGCACGCCGGCCCGCTGGCGCAGCGATTCCCAGTGCGGCAGCACACCGGCGACCAGCAACAGGCCGGGCAGAAACACCGCCAGCAACAAGGCCAGGCCGGCCCACCAGCCGCCCCATGGCGCGGGCATGGCCGCGCCCAGGTAGGCGGCAAATGTGAACAGCGGGCCCGGCACGGCTTGGGCGGCGCCGTAGCCTGCCAGCAGCATGTCGTTGGACACCAGCCCGCCCGGCACCAAGCTGGCCTGCAACAACGGCAGCACCACATGGCCGCCGCCAAACACCAGCGCACCGGCCTGGTAGACCTGGCTGGCCATCGCCAGCAAGCTGCCCCCATACGCGGCGATCAACCAGGGGCTCAGCCCCAGCAACACGGCGTAGACCAGCAGCAAGCAGCTTCCCATGCGCTGGCTGACGCCATAGTGCTGGTGCTGTGCCGCAGGCAGCGGGCCCAGCTTCAGCGCCCAGCGGCCCAGTACCGCACCCAGCACGATGGCTGCCAGTTGCCCATAGGTGGAAGGCACGGCCAGCACCAGCAAGGCGGCGGCGATGGCCCATGCCCCACGCAACCGGTCCGGGCACAAGGCCCGCGCCATGCCCCATACGGCCTGCGCCACCACCGCGACGGCCACGACCTTGAGGCCATGCACGGCGCCCGATGCGGCCAGCCCTGCCCATTGCGACAGGCCCAGTGCCAACAGCATCAGCGCCAGGGCCGATGGCAAGGTAAAACCCAGCCAGGCTGCCAAGGCCCCCCACCAGCCCGCCCGGCCCAGGCCCAAGGCCATGCCCACCTGGCTGCTGGCCGGGCCGGGCAGAAACTGGCACAGCGCCACCAGATCCGCATAGGCGCGCTCATCGATCCAGCGCCGGCGCAGCACAAACTCGGTATGAAAATAGCCCAGATGCGCAACCGGCCCGCCAAACGAGGTCAGACCCAGCTTTGAAAAAGCGGCCAGCACTTCCAGCGCAGAGCCCTTGGCGGGGGCGGCATCTGCTTGCGGTGAAGGGCAAGGCTCTGGGCGGGGGTGGGCGTTCATAGGGAGGCACAGTCGCGGTGGTTGGCCAGCAGCATAAGCGGGCTCGCTGGCATTGCCAAGACCGCCATGGATCAACCTGCTTGCGCAGGCCTTGGCAGCAAGCGCATGCGGCCCGCATTCATCAGCCCCATGCCGGCAATCGCCGCAGCCCCCCCCACCAGCAAGGAAGCCGTCAGCGGCTCGGCCAGCCACAGGCTGGACAGCAGCATGCCAAACAAGGGCACGAGCGACATATAGGCAGCCGCGGCCCCGGCGCCCAGCTCCTGCACGCCCCGCAAGTACCAGGCATAGGCCAGTGCGGTGGCACCCAGCGCGAGCGCCATCAGGCTGTACCAGGCATGCGCAGGCGCATGCGCCAGGCCGGCCCAGGCGGCGGGACCCTCGACCAGCAGGCTGGCTGCCAGCAGCAACAGTGCGCCAAGGCTGGCGGTCGCGGCCGTCGTGGTAAGGGGATCGATGCGGGCCAGCACCAGGCGGCCCAGCAAGGTGTAGCCCACCCAACA
>NZ_KE148539.1:0-23388 GCF_000410635.1 Comamonas sp. B-9 | reverse complement strand
CCAGCCACTGGCGCCCCGCCAGGCTGCGCAAACGCCCCATGCGCCCGGTGCGCGCAAGCCACAGCAGCAGCACGGCACTGGCCAGCAAAAAGCGCAGGCTGGCCGCTGCCAGCGGTGGCATGGCTTGCGCCACAACGCGGCCCCAGGGCCAGGACGCGCCCCAGAGCGCTGCCATGCCAATAAGACCCAGATGGGTGGAGTATTTTGCGGAGTTCATGCGCTGCTACTATCCGCTAATCACTATCGATGGTCGAATGAGCAAATGCTCATAGCCATCCCAGCTTATCTGCGCCATGACCTTCACCCAGCTCGAAGTTTTTGCCACCCTGGCCAAGGTGGGCAGTTTTTCCCGTGCGGCGGCGGTGCTTGGCATCTCGCAAAGCGGCGTCAGCCATGCGATCAAGCAGCTTGAAACCGCACTGGGCGTGGGCCTGTTCAGCCGCGATGGGGCAGCGGTCAGCTTGACCGAGGTGGGCTGCCGCCTGCTGGTGCGCGCCCAGGACATGCTGCAGCAGCAAGAAGCGCTGCGGCAGGAAGCGCAAGCTGCGCGCGGCATTGCAAGCGGGCGCCTGCAGATCGCCTCGTTTGGCGCGACCTCCTCGCTGCGCCTGCTGCCCCAGCTGCTGGCCGCATTTCGCCAGGCCCATCCACTGGTCGAGGTGCATATCGAAGAAGCGGTGGACAGCGTGGTGCTGCAGTGGCTGCTGGAGCGCCGCGTGGAGCTGGGCTTTGTGGTCTTGCCCGACGAGCGCTTTGACACTGTGCCGCTGATCGAGGACGAGCTGGTGGCCGTGCTGCCCGCAGCCCATCCGTTGGCCCAGAAGACCAGCATCAGCGCGTTGGATTTTCATGGCCAGCCTTTTATCCGCACCTCGGCGGGCTCCGGCCCCCGGGTGGACGCATTTTTGGCGGAGAAAGGTGCCGTGCCCAACACCTTGTACCGGTTTGAGCAGCTCAGCTCGATGATGGGCTTTGTCGCCCAAGGCGATGCACTGACGATTGCCGCGCGCCTGGCGCTGCCCGCGCCCCCGGCCGGCGTCACCTACCGCCGGCTCATGCCGCGCAACCACCGGCACATCGCGCTGGCGGGACTGCGCTTTGACCGCTTATCGCCGGCAGCAGCAGCCTTCGTCGAGACCGCGCGAAAAGCCCGCAGGCGCCTGGTGATGGAATAAATCGCCTAGATGCCAGAAGCTGGCCGGATTTATTCTCCGCTCAGCGCAATCACCACGGCCGAGGGCTCCACCGTTACCTGCACCGCAGAGCGCGCACGCAGCGACGTGGCCTGGCGGCTAAAGCCCACCAGCTGCACGCCGGACTGCAGGCGCACGGCCAGCTCTTGCACCGTGCCGCCGCGCGTGGCCCGTGTGACCGCACCCTGCCAGCCGTTGCTGCCCGGCGCCAGCGCGGCAGCGGCCGATGCCGCTTGCACCGTGACAGCGGTGGCCTTGCACATGGCGAGCACCGGCAGCCCCTGGCGCAGGCCCAAGAGCTGCGCGCTCTCATCGGTGATATGGGAATGCAATACAAACTGCGCGCCAGCATCGGCACCCTGCAATTGCACCTGCACCAAGGGGCCGCTGCGGCTGAGTTGGGCCACGACACAGGGCCATTGGTTGCGCATGCTGGTCATCACCTGCAATCGCGCCAGGGTGGTGGCCACTGAGATGCCTGCTTGCCCGGCAGCGCGTGCCTGGGGGTCTGCAGCCGTTGGCAGCTGGCGCGCATGCTCGAGCTGCACATGCAATTGCTCGCGCGCATGGCCCATGGCGTCGGCGGCCTCAAGCAGCAGCAGCGCATCGGCCGTGAGCTGCGCGCCCCCGCCGCCCTTGCCGCCCACGCTGCGCTGCACCAGCTCCACCCCTGCCAGGTTGGACAAGGTATCCAGAGCCTGCCAGGCCGCCTTGTAGCTGATGCCCACGCGGCGCGCGGCCTCCGAGATGGAGCCGCAATCCTGGATATGGCGCAGCACATCCATGCGGCGGTCAGAGCGCTTCTCGGCGAGCGCGGCAGCGAGCGATGCTTGGGGGATCATGGCGCGAATCTTCGCATGGTTTAGCGCCTCGGTACCCATAGCGTGCCTTCAGAAAAGCACTGCCCAGAATATCGCGCCAACACGGTGGCCTTTGACCCCCATCATTTGTTGCCTCTCCACAATCTCGTTACACTCGCGCTATTCATTAACAGAATAGCGATTTGATAACTGCCATGACCCAACGCCGCTTCGCCCCCCTCGCCCTGTCCCTGTTTGCAGCCTTCGCTGTCAGTGCCCATGCGGGCGAAGTCTCGGTGGCCGTGGCCGCCAACTTCACCGCGCCGATGCAAAAGATTGCCGCCGAGTTCGAAAAGGACAGCGGCCACAAGGCCGTGCTGTCCTTTGGTGCCACCGGCAAGTTCTATGCCCAGATCAACAACGGCGCGCCCTTTGGCATTTTGCTGGCCGCCGATGACACGACGCCGACCAAGCTGGCCCAGGAAGGCAAGGGTGTGGCCGCCAGCCGCTTCACCTACGCCATCGGCCAGCTGGTGCTGTGGAGCAAGCAAGCGGGCTATGTGGACGACAAGGGCGCCGTGCTCAAGACCGGCGACTACCGCCACATCGCCATCGCCAACCCCAAGCTCGCCCCCTACGGCCTGGCCGCGATGGAAACGCTCAAGAACCTGGGCCTGACCGACCAGGTGACGCCAAAAGTCGTGCAAGGCGAGAACATCGGCCAGACCTACCAGTTTGCAGCCAGCGGCAATGCCCAGCTGGGCTTTGTGGCGCTGTCGCAGGTGATGGAAGACGGCAAGCTGCGCGAAGGCTCGGCCTGGATTGTTCCATCGGCCATGCATGAGCCCATCCGCCAGGACGCCATTGTGCTCGACAGCGCCAAGGACAATGCCGCCGCCACCGCCTTGATGGACTACCTCAAGGGAGACAAGGCGCGCGCCATCATCAAGTCCTACGGTTACGCGTTCTAAGGCGCGGCGGGCCACCGATCTGGCGGGTCTGATCCCGCCGGTCTCTGCTCGGCCATTGACATCAGCGCGTTGGTCCGGCCAAACACTGCCCTTGCCGGGCAGGCGCTGCGCGTGCACCATGTGCGCAGCCGCCGCTTCCTTCTTCCCACCTTGCCACGACCCCGCCTGCCGTGAGTACCTCCCTTCTCAGCCCTGACGATTGGGCCGCCATCTGGCTGACGCTTGAGCTCGCCAGCGTCACGACTGCCCTGCTGCTGGTGCTGGCCACGCCGCTGGCCTGGTGGCTAGCGCATACGCCGTCGCGCTGGCGTGGCCCCATCGGCGCGGTGGTGACCTTGCCGCTGGTGCTGCCGCCCACCGTGATCGGCTTTTACCTGCTGGTCACGATGGGCCCCAATGGCCCGATGGGCCAGCTCACCAACGCACTGGGCCTGGGCTATCTGCCCTTTACCTTTGCCGGGCTGGTGGTGGGCTCGCTGGTCTACTCGCTGCCCTTTGCGGTGCAGCCGCTGCAGCGGGCCTTTGAAGGCCTGGGCCGCCGCCCGCTGGAAGTAGCGGCCACCCTGGGCGCCAGCCGTATCGACAGTTTCTTCAGCGTGGCACTGCCACTGGCGCGCCCGGGCTTTATCACCGCTGCGGTGCTGACCTTTGCCCACACGGTGGGTGAGTTCGGCATCGTGCTGATGCTGGGCGGCAATATCCCCAGCAAGACCCGCGTGGTCTCGGTGCAGATCTACGACCACGTCGAAGCCATGGAGTATGCCCAGGCGCACTGGCTGGCCGGCGGCATGGTGGTGTTTGCCTTTGTGGTGCTGGTGGCCTTGCAGTGGCTGCAGCCCCGCGACAAGAACAATGCGAGTCCCCTATGACGCAAGCCCAGAACGCCCACGACGGCATTCACGCGCGCCTGCAGCTTGAGCGCGCGTCGTTCCAGCTGCAGGTCGATCTGCAGATGCCTGGCCAGGGCGTCACCGCGCTGTTTGGCCCCTCGGGCTGCGGCAAGACCAGCTGCCTGCGCTCCATTGCCGGGCTGGAGCGCGCCCAGGGCCAGGTCACGGTCAATGGCGAGCGCTGGCAGGACGATGACAGCGCCCACTGGCTGCCCACCCACCAAAGGGCGCTGGGTTATGTGTTTCAGGAAGCGAGCCTGTTCCCGCACCTGAGCGCCCATGACAACATCCGCTACGGCCTGCGCCGCACCCCGGCGGCGCGCCAGCGCGTGCAGATCGAGCGCCTGGTCGAGCTGCTGGGCATTGGCCCGCTGCTGCCCCGCAAGCCCGCGACCTTGTCGGGCGGCGAACGCCAGCGCGTGGCCATTGCCCGTGCGCTGGCCACCAGCCCGCGCGTGCTGCTGATGGACGAGCCGCTGGCCGCGCTGGATGCCGAGCGCAAGGCCGAGGTGCTGCCCTACCTGGACCAGCTCAGCGATCAGCTCAAGCTGCCGATCCTGTACGTCAGCCACTCGATCGACGAAGTGGGCCGCCTGGCCGACCAGGTGGTACTGCTGCAAACCGGCCGTGTCGTGGCCCAGGGCCCGGTGGCCGACATGCTGACCGCACTGAATGCCCCGCTGGCCCAGGCCCTGCCCGATGCCCAGCAAGCCAGCCTGCTCGAAGGCCAGGTCTGCGGCCACGACCTGCAAGACCACCTGTGGTCGCTGCAAATCGGCACCCACCCACAGCTGCAGCTGCATTGGACCCAGGCCGATGCCCATTACCGGCAAGGCGAGCGGGTGCGCCTGCGGGTGCTGGCGCGCGATGTCAGCCTCTCGCTGATGCCCCAGACGGGCAGCTCCATCCTCAACAGCCTGCCAGCGGTGGTGACTGCCCTGCAGGCCAGCAGCCCGGGCCAGGTGCTGGTGCAGCTGCGCCTGGCGCCAGGCACTGGAGATGACATGCCCCATCTGCTGGCCCTGGTGTCTGCCCGCTCGGCGCGCCTTTTGCAGCTGGCGCCCGGCCTGCGGGTGCATGCGCAGCTCAAGGGCGTCGCCGTGCTGCGCTGACGGCCCTGGCCCACTTGGGGTGCCTGGGGCCTGGCCCCAGCAACAAAAAAGCCCGGACGCATCCGGGCTTTGTCGTGTCTGGTGGGGCCGATTAAGGGGCCAGCACCACTTCCACGCGGCGGGCTTGGGCATTGTTGCCAGCGTTCTCCACCGCTTCAGGCTTCTTCAGCTCCAGCTTGTCTTCGGTCACGCCCAGGGCCAGCAGCGCATCGCGCACGGCAAAGGCGCGTTGCTTGGCCAGCTCGGCGTTCTTGTCGGCGTCGCCGGTGGCATCGGTGTAACCCGAGATCACGGCACGTTGGCCGGCCTTGACGCCAGCGATCACGTCGACCAGCGCTTCGTTGGCACCCTGGGCCAGCTCGGCCTTGGCGGTGGCAAAGTAGAACTTGACCACACCGTTTTCGATCACCACGGCAGCGGCGTCGTCTGCCACCACGGCAGCGCCGCCAGCAGCAGCGCCAGTGGCGGAAGCGCCAGCAGCATTGCCAGCCTCAGCCGCAGCGGCTGCACGGGCGGCGGCCACGGCCGGGTCCGTACCACCCAGCACGGCGCCACCCTTGGTGCCGGTCTGCGCGGTCAACACGCCCGCTTGGCCAGACTTAGCGCCATGCAGGCCCTTGTAGGCGCCAAACCAGATCACGCCCAACACCACCAGGGTGATCAGGGCAAATACCAGGCCCAAGGCAAAGCGCTCATCACCGTCATTATTTTGCGAAGAACTCACAGTCAGACTCCAGGCACCCGTGGTGCATTAAAAAAGAAATTGTTGTGGCTGCATGCCGTGGCCGCGCAGGCCCTGCACACCCCCATGGCAGATACGCGCGAGATTGTACCTTGCAGCACTGACGCCGCGCAGCGAACCGCCCCCCATTCGTGCAGCCAAACCGGCCCGCAAAGCGGCCACCATACAGGTAGTAACCCGGTATCCGACGCTCGAAAATAGATAGCAGGTAATCGCGCCATCATGCCCTTTAACTAGTGATTACCCTTGAGTTGGCGGCTTTCTCTGAAATATTTTTTCATCCTTGCGCCTGTTCGCAACATCGGCAAGCTAATTTGTATGGGGAAGCGCGTAGTTATTCGTAAAATCAGTGCTTTTCGAAAATGTGCATTTGCTTACCAGCAATGAGCACGTGTGACAGGACTGGCCAACCATTGGAGACACCATGCAGGCTTTACTCGCCCTATCCAGGGCTATCGACAGGCTCAATGCCTTCGTCGGCAAATACTCAATCTGGCTTATCTTTGCCGCCACCTTCATCAGCGCCGCCAACGCCATCGTCCGCAAGGCCTTCGACGCCAGCTCCAACGCCTTCCTGGAAGTGCAGTGGTACCTGTTCGCCTGGTCCTTCTTGCTGGCCGCCGGCTACACCTTGCTGCACCGTGAGCATGTGCGCATCGACGTCATCAACTCGCGCCTGTCCAAGACCAAGCAGGTCTGGATCGACATCATCGGCTTTGCGCTGTTCCTCACTCCGCTGTGCGTCACGATTCTGTGGCTGAGCATGCCGGTGGTGATCCAGATGTACCAGTCTGGCGAAATGTCGGGCAATCCGGGCGGCCTGATCCGCTGGCCGGTATGGGCCGCCATCCCCGTGGGCATCACCTTGCTGATGCTCCAGGGCCTGTCCGAGCTGGTCAAGCGCATCGCGTTCTTGACGGGCGACGGCCCTGACCCGATGGGCAAGCTCAGCGACAAGAGCGCTGAGGAAGAGCTGGCCGAAGCACTGCGTGCCGAAGCTGAAATCAAGCAGGCCCAGGCGGCTGCAGCAGTCCAGGCTGCTGCGCGCCAGCCTTGAAGGTAGCACGAGGATCTCACCATGGAATTTATCGCTACCAACTACGCCCCGATCATGTTCGCGGGCCTGATCGTCTTTCTGCTGCTTGGTTTTCCCGTGGCGTTCAGCCTGGGCGCTGCCGGCCTGATGTTCGGCTTTATCGGCATTGAGCTCAATGTGTTTCCCTCGTCGGTGATGGCCTGGTTGCCCCAGCGCCTGATCGGCATCATGGCCAATGACACCTTGCTTGCGGTGCCCTTCTTCACCTTGATGGGCTTGATACTGGAGCGCAGCGGCATGGCCGAGGACCTGCTCGACACGGTGGGCCAGGTCTTTGGCCCGATCCGTGGCGGTCTGGCGCTCGCCGTGATCTTTGTCGGCGCGCTGCTGGCCGCCACCACCGGTGTGGTCGCCGCATCGGTCATCTCCATGGGCCTGATCTCGCTGCCCATCATGCTGCGCTACGGCTATGACCGGCGCCTGGCATCGGGCGTGATTGCCGCATCGGGCACCCTGGCCCAGATCATTCCGCCCTCGCTGGTGCTGATCCTGATGGCCGACCAGCTGGGCAAGAGCGTGGGCGATATGTACAAGGGCGCGTTCATCCCCGGCTTCATGCTGATGGGTCTGTACGTGCTGTGGGTCGCCCTCCTGGCCATCTTCAAGCCCAAGCTGGTGCCCGCGCTGCCCGTTGAAGCCCGTATCTACCGCGAAGCCAACGGCAATGCCGGCTACACCTCGCTGATCGTGGTGATGGGCCTGTCGACGATTGTCGCGATCTTCCTGGCCAACCATATGGCCGACATCCACACCTGGTGGGAAGGCAAGCTGGTCACCGATGTGGCCACCGACGAGAAGATTGTCACGGCCATGTGCGGCGGCACCTTCATTGCCTTTGTCATCGCCTCGATCAACCGCGTCTTCAAGCTGGGGCTGCTGTCCAAGCTGGCCGAGCGCGTGACCTTTGTGCTGATCCCGCCGCTGCTGCTGATCTTCCTGGTGCTGGGCACCATCTTCCTGGGCATTGCCACCCCTACCGAAGGCGGCGCCATGGGTGCCATGGCCGCGCTCGTCATGGGCTTTGCCCGCAAACGCCTGAACATGAACCTGCTCAAGCAGGCGCTGGGCTCGACCACCAAGCTCGCCAGCTTTGTGATGTTCATCATGATTGGCGCGACCACCTTCAGCCTGGTGTTCCAGGCCGCAGACGGCCCCAAGTGGGTGGAGCACCTGCTGACCAGCCTGCCAGGCGGCCAGACCGGCTTCCTGATCGTGGTCAACATCATGATCTTCTTCCTGGCCTTCTTCCTGGATTACTTCGAGCTGTCGTTCATCGTCGTGCCGCTGCTGGGCCCTGTCGCTGACAAGATGGGCATCGACCTGATCTGGTTCGGTGTGCTGCTGGCAGTCAACATGCAGACCTCGTTCATGCACCCGCCGTTCGGTTTTGCGCTGTTCTTCCTGCGGTCCGTGGCGCCTGACAAGCAGTATGTGGACCGGGTCACGCACAAGGTCATCGAGCCGGTAACCACGATGCAGATCTACAAGGGTGCCGTGCCGTTTGTGCTGATCCAGCTGGTGATGGTCAGTGTGCTGATCGCCTTCCCGGGCATCGTTACGGGAGCTTTGGAAAAACCGGCGGTCGTCGACATGCAAAAGGTCAATGAGCAGATGATGAACCAACTGGGCAACGCAGACGGGGGCTACGGGGACAACCCCTTTGCCACCCCCGATGCGCCCGCAGATGCAGGCGCAGCGCCGGGTACCGATGCAGGCGCAATGCCGGCACCCGCCGCAGAAGGCTATGGCTCGGACGACCCGGCCAAGGCCTTGCAGGACTCGCTGGGCACTGCCCCTGCAGAAAGCAAATAAGGGGCGCCCAAGCGCTTCCCACCCAAACCCTGGCTTGCCAGGGTTTTTTTATGGCTGCCCGCCGCTGGGCGCCACAACGCCCAGTGCGCCGGTAGCCCGGCGAACCGGCAGCACGGCACTCCGGCTGCATCCCGCCATGAATGAGAGCGAAGTACCCAAGCCGCATGCCGATGCACGCACGCAGCCTGTTTGGACGCAAAAAAGCCGCAGCAAGCTGCGGCTCCTGGTTTGTGCGGCCAAGCCCCAATGGCCTGGCGCATCCCCCCGATCAGGGCAGTTTGACCTGGGCCATGTACTGGTTGAAAGGGTACTCGGAGAAGCGGTTCCACAGAATCTGGTCCTTCTGGAAGGCGCGCATGTCCTGGTGGATCTTCTTGAACTCGGGCGAGCGCGCCTCGTGCTCGGCAAAGGTTTCCATCGAGGCCTTGAAGCCGGCGTCCATCAGTTCCTTGGAGAACGGCTTGAGCTGGGTCTTGTTGGCCACCAGGTTCTTCAGCGCGATGGGGTTGAGCACCTGGTACTTGGCGGTCATGTCGGCTGCGGCCACACGGGTGGCGGCGTCCAGGATGGCCTTGTTCTCGGGCGACAGCGCGTTGTACTTCTTGATGTTGATGAAGAACTCCAGATCGGCCGAGCCTTCCCACCAACCGGGGTAGTAGTAGAACGGAGCGACCTTGTTGAAGCCCAGCTTTTCATCGTCGTAGGGACCAACGAATTCCACCGCGTCCAGCGTGCCCTTTTCCAGCGCCTGGTACACGTCGCCCGCTGGCATGTTCTGCGCGACCACGCCCAGCTTGGCCATGGCCTCACCGAACACACCGCCGCCCATGCGCATCTTGAGGCCCTTCAAGTCGGCCACGGTCTTGATTTCCTTGCGGTACCAGCCGCCCATCTGGGTGGTGGTGTTACCGGCCGATGCGGTCTTGAAGTTGTACTTCTCAAAGAAGGCATCGAGCAGCTTGCGGCCGTTGCCATGGTCCTTCCAACCTGCCATCTGCAGGGTGGTCAGGCCAAAGGGCACCGCGCAGCTGAATGCGAAGATCGGGTCCTTGCCGGTGAAGTAGTAGGCCGCGGTCTGGGCCATGTCGATGGTGTCGCCCTGCAGCGCATCGACCACGCCGAAAGCGGGCATCAGCTCGCCAGCGGGGTGGACCGAGATTTCAAACTTGCCGCCGGACATGGCCTTGACGGCCGCAGACAGCTTTTCAGCGCTGCCGAAGATGGTGTCAAGCGACTTGGGGAAGCTCGAGGCCAGGCGCCAGCGCACTGCAGCCTGTGCATGCACGGCCGGTGCCACTCCTGCGGCCAGAACGCCAGCGATACCGGCATTTTTGATAAGCGAACGACGATCCATTCGTGTCTCCAATTATTTGTTGAAAGTAAAGGTAGCTATCCTGCCATAGGCGCGAGCCGCTTTTAGCTTTGCAAATTGTAGAAATGGTTGCAGAAGTGACTTCAGCGGGTTTTCCCCAGAGTTTTGCAAAGGATTCTGTCCGCATTGCGCCACAGGCGGCGCAGGCCACAAAAAAGCCCGGTACGCAATGACCGGGCTTGTCGGGAGAACCAGGCGCGTGCCCGGCGGCCGATCAGGCTGCTGCGCTCTGGCCGGGCGCCGCCTCTTGCAGCGCAAAACGCTCGCGGATGCTGCGCTCGATGCCGCTGGCATCGAGGCCCTGCATGGCCATCAGTTTGACCGGGTCACCATGCTCGATAAAGGCATCGGGCAGGCCCAGCTGCAGCACCGGCACATCGATGTGCAGCTGCTGCAGCGCTTCGAGCACCGCGCTGCCCGCGCCACCCATCAGGCAGCCGTCTTCGACAGTGACCAGCGCCTCATGGCTTTGCGCCACTTGCTCGAGCAGCGCGGTATCGAGCGGCTTGGCCCAGCGCATGTTCACCACCGTGGCGTTGAGCGCCTCGCCCGCCTGCAAGGCCGGGTAGAGCAGACTGCCAAAGGCCAGGATGGCGATGCGCGGGCGGCCCGCCACCGCAGGCTGCGCCTGGCGGCGGATCTCGCCCTTGCCAAAGGGCAGGCCTTCCAGCGATTCGAGTGGCGCGACACCGGCACCGGCACCACGCGGGTAGCGCACGGTCACCGGGTGGTTCTGCGCAAAGGCGGTGCTCAGCAGCTGTCGGCATTCGCGCTCATCGGCCGGGCAGGCCACGCTCATGTTCGGAATGGCACGGGTAAAGGCGATGTCGTAGTTACCGGCATGGGTGGCGCCATCGGCACCCACCAGGCCGGCGCGGTCGAGCGCAAACACCACGGGCAGGTTTTGCAGCGCCACATCGTGGATCAGCTGGTCATAGCCCCGCTGCAGGAAGGTGGAATAGATGGCGACCACCGGCTTGAGCCCTTCGCAGGCCAGGCCAGCGGCAAAGGTCACGCTGTGCTGCTCGGCAATGCCGACATCGAAGTAGCGCTTGGGGAAGCGCTTTTCAAACTCGACCATGCCCGAGCCCTCGCGCATGGCGGGGGTGATCGCGACCAGGCGCTCGTCCTGGGCGGCCATGTCACACAGCCAGTGACCAAACACCTGGGTGAAGGTGGGCTTGGGCGGCGTGGCCGGCTTGACCAGGCCGATGGCCGGGTCAAACTTGCCCGGGCCATGGTAGGCGACGGGATCGGCCTCGGCCAGCTTGTAGCCCTGGCCCTTTTTGGTGACCACGTGCAAAAACTGCGGGCCCTTGAGCTGGCGGATGTTTTCCAGGGTGGGGATCAGCGAATCGAGGTCATGGCCATCGATGGGGCCGATGTAGTTGAAGCCGAAGTTCTCGAACAGGGTGGCGGGCACTACCATGCCCTTGGCCTGCTGCTCCAGGCGCTTGGCCAGCTCCAGGAGCGGTGGCACCTGCTTGAGCATGCTCTTGCCCACGCCCCGCGCCTTGGCATAGAACTGGCCGCTCATCAGCTGCGCCAGGTAGCGGTTGAGCGCGCCCACCGGCGGGCTGATGCTCATGTCGTTGTCGTTCAGGATCACCAGCAGATTGGCGTCGCTGACCCCTGCGTTGTTCAGCGCCTCGAAAGCCATGCCGGCCGTCATTGCGCCATCGCCAATGATGGCCACGGCCTGGCGGTCGCTGCCCTGCAGCTTGAAAGCCTCGGCCATGCCCAGCGCCGCCGAGATACTGGTCGACGAGTGCGCGGTGCCAAAGGCGTCGTATTCGCTCTCGCTGCGCAGCGGGAAGCCCGAGATCCCGCCCCACTGGCGCAGGCCCTGCATGCGGTCGCGCCGGCCGGTCAAAATCTTGTGCGGATAGGTCTGGTGGCCCACATCCCAGACAAAGCGGTCATGCGGCGTTTCATAGACGGCGTGCAACGCAATGGTCAGCTCCACCGTGCCCAGGTTGGAGCTGAGGTGCCCGCCGGTCTTGGACACGCTCTCAAGCACGAACTCCCGCAGCTCACGCGCCAGGGTCTTGAGCTCGGCGCGCGACATCTTGCGCAGATCCGCCGGGTCGTTGACGGTGGCTAGCAGGGGAAAGGTCTTCGTGGACATACTATGGTTTGGTCACTTGCTACGCATACCTCGGAAGCATCCGCGCAGTTCTTTTTACTGGAAAGGCAAGGGGCTATGTTAGCGCCTTGAGCCCGGTTAAGCCGCCACAAGGCGCATTTGGCCTACTCAATGGCTGCGGCGCACCACCATGTCGGCCAGGGCAGCGAGCGCAGCGGTCTGCGGCAAACCGCTGCCCGCCAGCGCCTGCTGGGCCTCGGCCAGCAGCTCATGGGCATAGTCGCGCGCGGGCTGCAGGCCCATCAGCGATACATAGGTGGGCTTGTCGTTGTCGGCATCCTTGCCGGCGGTCTTGCCCAGGGTGGCAGAGTCGGCCACCACATCGAGCACATCGTCGATCACCTGGAAGGCCAGCCCCAGGGCGGCGCCGTACTGCTGCAGCGCTGCCAGCGCTGCGCCCTGGATGCCGGCGCAGGTGGCGCCCATCTCGACGCTGGCCTGCAGCAGCGCACCGGTCTTGAGCTTGTGCATCTGCTGGAGCTGCTCACGCGTGAGCTGCTTGCCCACGCTGGCCAGGTCGATCGCCTGGCCTCCGGCCATGCCGTTGTAGCCCGCTGCCCATGCCAATTGGCGGCACAGGCGCGCCTGCACCGCATCCGAGATGGCACTGCCCTCGGGCACCAGGATCTCGAACGCCAGCGCCTGCAGCGCGTCGCCCGCGAGCAAGGCCTGGGCCTGGCCAAACTGCACATGGACCGTGGGTTTGCCACGGCGCAGCACATCGTTGTCCATGCAGGGCATGTCGTCATGCACCAGCGAATAGGCATGGATCAGCTCCACCGCGCAGCCGGCGCGCAAGGACGCCTCTGCCTGGGCGGCATCCAGGCTGCCCACGGCCTGGGCAGCGGCCAGCACCAGCAGCGGGCGCAGGCGCTTGCCGCCGTCGAGCACGGCGTAGCGCATGGGCTCGCCCAGGTTGGCGGGGGCATCGGCGGCAATCCACAGCGTGAGGGCGTCTTCGACGCGGGCGAGTTCCTGGCTGCACCAAAGGGCAAAATTATCGTGCGCTGAAGTCATGGTTAGCACTTATTCCTCGCTGGTCCAGGGCTTGAGCTGGCCCTCATCCAGTACTTTGATCTGGTCCTGCACTGCCTCGAGCTTGCCCCGGCAGAATGCCAGCAGCACGGCGCCGCGCTGGTAGGCGGCCAGCATGTCGCCCAAAGGCAGCTGACCCGACTCGATGCGTGCGACCAGGCCTTCGAGCTCCTGCAGCGCGCTTTCGTAGTTATCGGGTTCGGGCAGGTCCGGCGTGGCAGACGTCTTGGAGGCGGTGGCCTTGGGCATGGGCAAAGGGGGCAAACAGCGTGCCCAGGTGCATGGATGTAAAGGCTCGATTTTAGGCGCATGGGAGGCGACCGCGAACACAGCGGCGACCGCGCGCTCTCGCGCAGGCTGCAGGCTGGCGCGAATTCCCACAAAAAATCCTGGCGATCTATGGTGGAATAAGAGGCTGCAGCTATCAATTTGATAATATTGGCAGCCTGTCGATGCCATAGTCAACCAGTGACAAGCCATGTCATTTATGACAATTCACGCATGGACAGAACGGGAATAACCCCACTGGGTATAATCCCATTTTTCGCGAAACCGGCCATCCTTTGTTGTTGCTGCCGGTTTTATTTTTTTCTCCGCGTGCGCACGCGCACCCTCCCTGTGGGGAGTCTTTAGGTCAGGTCACCCATGTCTGATTTAAGTCTTCAACTGCAGCAGGCCGCAAGCCAACTTCCAGTTTCAAGCTACTTTGATCAAGCGCTTTTCGAGCGCGAGATGCAAACCATCTTCCAGCACGGTCCCAAATATGTGGGCCACCAGCTGGCGATTCCCGAGATTGGCGACTACTACGCCCTTCCCCATGAGAAGGAAGGGCGGGCCCTGGTGCGCAATGCCGCAGGCCAGGCCGAACTGATCTCCAACGTCTGCCGCCACCGCCAGGCGGTGATGCTCAAGGGCCGAGGCTCGCTCAACCACCAGCAAAAAGGCAGCGCCGGCGGCAATATCGTCTGCCCGCTGCACCGCTGGACCTACAGCCCCAGCGGCGAGCTGCTGGGCGCGCCGCACTTTGCCCAGGACCCCTGTCTCAACCTGAACAACTACAAGTTGCAGGAGTGGAACGGCCTCCTCTTTGAGGACAACGGCCGCAACATCCAGGCCGATCTGGCCAACATGGGTCCGGCCGCTGCCTTGAGCTTTGATGGCTTTGTGCTCAACCATGTCGAGATGCATGAGTGCAACTACAACTGGAAGACCTTTATCGAGGTCTATCTGGAGGACTACCACGTCGGCCCCTTCCACCCCGGACTGGGCAATTTCGTCACCTGTGATGATCTGAAGTGGGAGTTCGCCAAGGAGTACTCGGTGCAGACCGTGGGCGTGGCGCCCACCTTTGCCAAGCCGGGCTCGGACATCTACAAGACCTGGCATGAGGTGCTGCTGAACTTCCGAGGCGGCAAGATGCCCGAGCATGGCGCCATCTGGCTGACCTACTACCCCCACATCATGGTGGAGTGGTACCCGCATGTGCTGACGGTCTCGACCCTGCACCCCATGGGACCGGACAAGACCATGAACGTGGTGGAGTTCTACTACCCCGAGGAAATCAGCGCTTTCGAGCCCGAGTTTGTGCAGGCCCAGCGCGCCGCCTATATGGAAACGGCCATCGAGGACGACGAGATCGCCGAGCGCATGGATGCCGGCCGCAAGGCCTTGTATGAGCGCGGCGACAACGAAGTCGGTCCCTACCAGAGTCCGATGGAAGACGGCATGCAGCACTTCCATGAGTGGTATCGGGGTATGATGCAGGCCGCTGTTCCAGACAAGTGATCTGCCACAGCCAGGCACTCCCAACTATTTAGACCCTCAGATAGCTGCTAGCGCACTGCGATAGCAGCTTTTTTCATTAAAGATCTCCCATGCAAGCCCTTTGGATGGTGGCCGCTGCGTTCATGTTTGCACTCATGGGCGTGTGCATCAAGTTCGCCTCTGTGTATTTCAACGCGGCCGAGATCGTGTTCTACCGGGGTCTCATCAGCATGGCGCTGATCTGGTGGCTCACCCGGCGCCAGCATATTTCGCTCACCACCCGCTACCCCAAGATGCATGCCTGGCGCAGCTGCATCGGCGTCACCTCGATGGGCATGTGGTTCTATGCGATCGGCAAGCTGCCGCTGGCTACTGCGATGACCTTGAACTACATGAGCAGCCTCTGGGTGGCAGCCTTTGTGGTGGGCAGTGCGCTGCTTACCTGGCGCCCCAAGGGCGAAGGCGACCAGCCGGCGCTGAATATTCCGCTGGTGCTGACGGTGATCAGCGGCTTTTGCGGCGTCATTTTGATGCTGCGCCCCAATATCGAGGCCGACCAGATGTTCGCCGGCCTGGTGGGCCTGATGTCCGGCCTGATCTCGGCCTTTGCCTATATGCAGGTGGTGGCCTTGTCGCGCATGGGCGAGCCCGAGCAGCGCGTGGTCTTCTACTTTGCCGTGGGCTCGGCCATTGCCGGCGGCCTGGCGACCTTGTTTGTCGGCACCTCCAGCTTCCCCGGCTGGCCGGCGCTCTGGTTGATCCCTGTCGGCATTCTGGCCGCCGGTGCCCAGCTGGCGATGACGCGCGCCTACGGCTCGGCCACCACGCGCCGCGCCACCCTGGTCGTCGCCAATCTGCAGTACTCGGGCATTGTGTTTGCGGGCCTCTTTAGCATCGTCGTCTTTGGCGACCAGATTCCGGCGATTGGCTGGATGGGCATGGCCTTGATCGTGGGCAGCGGCATCGTCGCCACGGTGCTGCGCAAGCGCTGACCCGGGCCTGCCGCTACTGGCGGGGTTAGGCGGCACCCGTTGCCTGCAGCAGGCGCGGCGCTGCCACATAATGTTTGCAAGATTTTTCTTGGAGCACCTGCCATGGCCACCACGCCCCTCACCGCTGCATATACCACCCTGATCACCGTCGCCCAATTGCAGGCGCTGCAGCAGTCCAGCCCCCAGCAGGTGATGGTGTTTGACTGCAGCTTTGACCTGAGCCAGCCGGCCGCCGGTGCCGAGCAGTTCGCGCAGAGCCATATCGCAGGCGCCGTCTACGCCAACCTCGACAAGGACCTGAGCGCCCCGCACGGCGCCCTCAGCCACGGCCAGACGATTGCCGCCACCGACCTGGGCGAGCCGGCCTCTGGCGGCCGCCATCCGCTGCCCAGCCGCGAGCGCTTTGCGGTGTGGCTGTCGCAAGTGGGCTTTCGCAATGACATGCAGGCCGTCGTCTATGACCGCAATGGCGTGAACTACGCCGGCCGCCTGTGGTGGATGCTCAAGTGGGCCGGCCATGATGCCGTCGCCGTGCTCGACGGCGGCTTGCAGACCTGGCAGGCCGCAGGCGGCGCGGTGGAGGCGGGCGAAGCAGTCAGCCATTTCCAAAGCAACTTCGAGCTGCGCCCTGCGCTGCGCACGCTCAAGACCGCGGCTCAGGTACAGCAAGCCCTGGGTACGCCGCAAACCATCATCGACGCGCGTGCACCCGCGCGTTACCGTGGTGAGGTCGAACCGCTGGACCCGGTGGCCGGCCATATCCCTGGCGCGCTCAACCGGCCCTTTACGACCAATATCGCTGCAGATGGCCGCTTCAAGCCTGCCGCCGAGCTGCGTGCCGAGTTTGATGCGCTGCTGGCCGGGCACGACCCGCAGACGGTGGTGCACCAGTGCGGTAGCGGCGTCAGCGCGCTGCCCAATCTGATCGCGATGGAGATTGCCGGCTATGCGCCTACGGCACTGTTTGCCGGTAGCTGGAGCGAATGGTGCAGCGACCCAGCGCGCCCGGTGGAAAAGGGCTGATGGGCCGGTGCTGAACTACAGGGTCTGACCGCTCTCCCGCCGGCTGTCAGACCCAGTCGGCGCCCGCTTACTGGCTGCCCCAGACGTAGTAGGCAACCCCCTCGAACAGGAACTGCGGATAGGTCGCTACGACAAAGTCGCGCTCGGACGGGTTGGTGGTATAGAAGTGCGCGCCAGTGAGCGTATTGTAGAAACGGTACATCGGCACCGAGCCCTCGCCTTGGGCCTGGCGTGCATACCATGCAGTGCCTTCCACGCTGAACTGTGGGTAGTTCGCAATCACGAAGGCGCGCTCGTCGGCATTGATCGTGTAGAAGTGCGAGCCCGAGTTGTTGTTGTAGAAGCGGTAGACGGCATTGGGCGCTGCAGCCGTTTGCGTGGACGCATAAAAGCCAATGTTTTCATATTGGTAGTTCGGGTTGCCCTGGATCACCGCATCGCGCTCCTGCGCGCTGGCCGTGAAGAAATGGGTGCCGTTCTGCGTGTTGTAGAAACGGTAGACCGGCATGCGGCCCGCGACCGGGGTTTGCGTGCCGCCCGCATCCACCAGCCATTTGCGCAGAGCCGGCATCACACTGTTCAAGCTGGGGTAGAAGCTGTAGGCGCCGGCGCCGCCCGCACGGCAGCTGACCTCTGAGCCGGCGGTCAACACGCCTGTCACTGCGCCATTGCTGAACAGCGGCGAGCCGCTGCTACCCTGCTGGGTGAGCCCCATGGACCATGCGACATAGTAGTACTTGCCGGTGCTCGGAGCAGACATGCAGGAAACATTCTCCCCATTGATCGTGCATTCAGCGCGGGCGGACATGACGCCCATGCTGATTTTCTGCAAACCGCCATCCGGGTGGTGTATGCCGACGACCGGTGTGTTGTCCGGCACGATACCGCTGTTCCAGCCCAGGAACATGGCACCTGGGGGCGGCGTATCGTTGAGCTGGAGCAGGGTCACATCCGGGTTGGCATTGGTGTACAGCAGCCGCGAGCCATTGCGCAGGTTGACGCTGCTGGGCGACAGACTGTTGCTAGAGCAGCGGGTGGATGTATAGAACCAGTCGGTCTCCAGCGCAGAAGCGTTGGTCTGGGTGGAGATGCAGTGCGCTGCCGTCAAAAAGTAGGGGGTGCCAGAGCCCTGGGCATCATTGAGCAGGCTGCCCGTACACAGGCCATAGTAGTAGCGACCATCGGGCAGGCGCTCGGTCACATATGCCATGCGGGCCACACCCTTGCGTTCGGCTTGCAGCTGCGTAAAACAATTGACATCCAAATGGCAATCCACTGGGTTGCCAACAGGCATGGCCTTGGCGTCCTCTTGCGCCGCGTCCGATTCCTCCGTGCCCAGCGGCAGCGACAGGTTCTCATAGATATGCATCACTTGCGGCAGAGACACCTTGAGCTGGTCGGGCGCTGTGCCCGGTGGCAGCTCGATCTCCAAGGTCACCTGCTCGCCGGAGCTGCTGGGCGTCCACCAGGTGCGGCCCGCTTCGCTGTTGTCGCCAGCATCCAAGTTCGCCTGCAGAATCTGCATGACGCGCTGGCCCGCGATCTCAAACACCGCAGCGGGCTGGTGATCGGTATAGAGGCGCAACATAGCGCTACCGGGCAACTGGTCGACCAGCAAGCCCAAGCGCAGACCTTCGGCGCCACCGGAGCGTACGCTCAATGCCGCCACGGCACCACCCTTGGCCGATGCTTTCCATTGCAACAACTGCGCAGTCTGCGCCGGCGAAGCGGCTTGCTGCACTGCGCGTGATGCGCCAATGATCTGTACGGGCATCGCTGGGGCCGATTTGAGGCCGACCCATTCACCCAGGTCAATCGCTACCGGCTGGGCGGCCAAGCCCACGGCCATGCTCTTGGTAGGCACAAACTCCTGGGGCACTCCGACCGGTTGCTCCTTGGCGGGAACTTCGAAAACCTGGTCAGCTGAAGCCGCTCCTGCGACGCCCGCCATTGCCCCCCAGGTGACCAGACTGACCAACCCTATTTTTGCCATCCATCGCATGCGTGCTACTCCCCCAAATCCATCAATACAAAACCAGGCATTCTAAGATTAATTTTATAAATCGAAGATGGAAATTCTGTGTCAATCTTTGCAATCAACGCATCTGTGGGGATCACGCATCAATGCCCCGCCGACTTCGAAAACAGATTGATCACCAGCACCCCGGCAATGATCAGCCCCATGCCTGCCACCGCTCCGGCATCGAGCTTTTGCCCATGCAGGGCCCAGGCGATCAGCGAGATCGCCACTATCCCCACACCCGACCAGATCGCATAGGCGATGCCGGTGGGTATGGTTTTCAAGGTCTGCGCCAGCAGGTAGAACGACAGCACATAGCCCAGGCCGCAAATCAGGCTGGGCACCAGCCGGGTAAAGCCCTCGGACGACTTCATCGCCGTGGTGGCCATCACTTCCAGCGCAATCGCGCCGCCCAGGTAGACATAGGCATTCATCACCATTCCTTCTTTCCTTCTTTGATTGGCAGCTGTGCGCCAAAGCTCCTCAGCTGCAGGTATTTGCATCCAAGACAGATAACCCACCTGCCCCGTAAAAATAACAAAGGCCCCGGCTTGGCGCCAGGGCCTTATCACTTGGGCGGGCCCTTGCCAACAGCAGGGATCCCAGCCCACATCCGGAACCCCTCAACCGGTATTGCGCAGCGCCGCCGCAATGCCGTTGATGGAGATATGGATACCGGTCTTGACCCGCTCATTGTCCTCGCCATTGCGCCAGCGGCGGATCAGCTCCACCTGCAGATGGTGCAGGGGATCGATATAGGGGAAGCGGTGGCGGATCGAGCGCTCCAGCGCCGGGTTGTTGGCCAGGCGATTGGCCTCGCCGGTGATCAGCGCCAGCGCCTCGGCCGTGCTCTTCCATTCGGCCTCGATCGCCTGGAACACGCGCTTGCGCAAGCGGGTGTCTGCCACCAGCTCGCTGTAGCGCAGCGCCAGCGCCATATCGCTCTTGGCCAGCACCATGTCCATATTGGACAGCAGGGTGCGGAAAAACGGCCACTGGCGGTACATCTTCTGCAGCAAGGCCCATTGCAGCTTGGCGGTCTTGCCCTCCTGGCTGACAAAGGCCTGCACGGCCGAACCAAAGCCATACCAGCCCGGCAGGGTCAGGCGGCACTGGCCCCAGCTAAAGCCCCAGGGAATGGCGCGCAAATCCTCAATACGCTGGCTGGCCTTGCGCGATGCGGGGCGCGAGCCGATATTGAGCTCGGCAATCTCGCGGATCGGGGTGGAGCTGAAAAAATAGCTCTCAAAGCCCTTGGTGCCATAGACCAGGTCGCGGTAGGCGGCCATGCTGGCGGCGGACAGGTCAGTTGCGGCATCCAAAAATGCCTGGCTGGCGGGCTTGGTGGGCTGCAGCAAGGTCGCCTCCAAGGTGGCAGCCACCAGGGTTTCCAGGTTGCGCCGGCCGATCTCGGGGTTGGCGTACTTGGAGGCAATCACCTCGCCCTGCTCGGTCAGGCGGATCTGGCCGCGCACGGTGCCCGGCGGCTGGGCCAGAATCGCCTGGTAGCTCGGGCCGCCGCCCCGCCCCACGGTGCCGCCCCGGCCATGGAACAGGCGCAGCTGCACGGGGTTGGGCTGGCTCAGTTCGTCAAACAGGGCGACGAGCGCCAGCTCGGCCTGGTACAGCTCCCAGTTGCTGGTGAAGATGCCGCCATCCTTGTTGCTGTCGCTGTAGCCCAGCATGATGTCCTGCTCGGCGCCGCTGCGCTGGATCAGCGCCGCAACATGGGGCAGCGCATAGTACTCGCGCATGATGGTCGCCGCATGGCGCAGGTCATCGATGGTCTCGAACAGCGGGCTCACGATCAAGGTTGCGCGCGACTGGCCATCGTTGATGCGGCCGCTGAGCAAGCCCACCTCTTTTTGCAGCAGCAGCACTTCGAGCAGGTCGCTGACCGATTCGGTGTGGCTGATGATGTAGTGGCGGATCGCGTCCTGGCCATAGAGCTGCACCGACAGGCGCGCGCGCTCGAAAATCGCCATCTCGCTTTGGCAGCGCTCGCTGTAGCTGGCGCCCACCACGCGCAAGGGGCGCGCATCGCTCAGCAATTGCAGCAGCAGCTCGCGCTTGGCCGCCTCGCTCAGTTGGCTGTAGTCGGCCTGCAGGCCGGCCGTGGCCAGCAGCTCGCTGATCACCGCCTCATGCTGGTCCGAGCTTTGGCGCAGATCGACGGTGGCCAGGTGAAAGCCAAACACCTGCACGGCGCGGATCAGCGGTGACAGGCGCTGCTCGACCAGCGCGCGGCCATGGTTGTCGCGCAGCGAGTCTTCAATAACGCGCAGATCGGCCAGAAACTCGTCACTGGTGGCATAGGGGTTCTGCGGCGCCACCGCATGGCGGGCCGCTTCACCACCGCTCAGGTTCTTCAAGGTCGCGGCTAGGCGCGCATACACGCCAATCAGCGCGCGGCGGTAGGGCTCGTCCTCGCGGTGCTGGCTGGTATCGGGCGAGCGCGCCGCCAGCGCCTGCAAGGCGGCGGTATTGCCGGCCAGGCGCTGGGACATCGACAGCTCGCCGCCCAGGTAGTGCACCTCGGTCAGGTAGTGGCGCAGCACCAGGTCGGACTGGCGGCGCAGTGCTTCCTGCAGGCTCTTGGCGGTGACATTGGGGTTGCCGTCGCGGTCACCGCCAATCCACTGACCCATGCGCAAGAAGGTGGCCAGGTCGCGCTCGCCCAGTTCGCGCTCGAGCGCAGCGTAGAGCTTGGGGATCTCGGTCAGGAACGTCGCCTGGTAGTAGCTCAGCGCGTTGTCAATCTCGTCCTCGACCGTCAGCTTGGAGTAGCGCAGCAGGCGCGTCTGCCACAGCTGGGTGACCTGGGCACTCAGCTGCAGCTCGTTGTCGGCCAGCTGGCGCGGGGTCAGCGTGTCCTTGCTGCTGTTGAAGAGCTGGGCACGCTGGGCGATATCGTCGCGCGCCACCAGCAAGGCGGCAATGGCACGCTCGGCATCCAGAATGCTCTTGCGCTGTACCTCGGTCGGGTGGGCGGTGAGCACCGGCGAGATCAGGCTGTGCGCCAGCGTCTGCGAGACCGCCTTGACGGGAATGCCCGCCCAGCGCAGGCGTGCCAGCGCCACCTCGATGCTGCCTTCCTGGGTATTGCCGGCGCGCTCATGGATCTCGCGGCGGCGGATATGGTGGCGGTCTTCGGCCAGGTTGGCCAGGTGCGAGAAATAGGTGAAGGCGCGGATCACGCTGACCGTCTGGTCGCCCGACAGGCCCTTGAGCAGCGACTTGAGCGATTTCTCCGCATCCTGGTCGTCATTGCGGCGGTAGGCCACCGACAGCTGGCGCACCTGCTCGATCAGATCGAACGCGGCCTGGCCCTCCTGCTCGCGAATCACATCGCCCAGAATCCGGCCCAGAAGCCGGATGTCATCCATCAAAGGCTGGTCCTTGTCCGCGCGGCGCGTGACGGCCTGGGGAGCGGCAGAGCTGCTCGCCTTGGGTTTGCGCGCCGGGGTCTTGGCGACTGCAGGGGTGTCTTTTTTGCTGGCAGTGGTCATGGGCGAAGAAGCATAGGGCTGAAAGATCCACGCCGCCCAAAGTCGCACTGCGCCAAAGAGCGGCGCTGCACATGCTAGCATCAGCCGCCTGTTGTGAACCGCTTGTTGACCACGTAAGGTGTCCGGCCGCCGAGAAAGAGGAGACCGGGCCTGGCGTGGTCCCCCATCCCATGAGCTCCTTGTCCCTGACCATCGCCACTCGCGAAAGCCAGCTTGCCCTGTGGCAGGCTGAACATGTGCAACATATCCTGCAGCGCCTGGGCCACCAGGTCAGCCTGCTGGGGATGACCACCTTGGGCGACCAGATTCTGGACCGCACGCTGTCCAAGGTGGGCGGCAAGGGCCTGTTTGTCAAAGAGCTGGAAACGGCGCTGGAGACCGGCCGCGCCGACCTGGCCGTGCACTCGCTCAAGGATGTGCCGATGGAGCTGCCACCGGGTTTTGCGCTGGCAGCCGTGCTCGAACGCGAGGACCCGCGCGATGCCTGGGTCTCCAACCACTACGCCAGCCTGCAGGACCTGCCCCAGGGCGCGGTGGTCGGCACCTCCAGCCTGCGCCGCCAGGTCCCTCCAGCCTGCGCCGCCAGGTGCTGCTGCGTGCGCTGCGCCCTGACCTCGATATCCAGCCACTGCGCGGCAATGTCAACACCCGCTTGCGCAAGCTCGACGAAGGCCAGTACGACGGCATTGTGCTGGCCGCTGCCGGCCTCAAGCGCCTGGCACTGGATGCGCGCATCCGCCATGCTTTTGACACCGACACCATGCTGCCCGCGGCCGGCCAGGGCGCGCTGGGCATTGAGGTGCGCAGCGACCGCCAGGACCTGTTGGAGCTGTTTGCCGGCCTGGCCGATCCGCGCACCTGGCAGACCGTGACGGCCGAGCGCGCCGTCAGCCGCTGCATGGGCGGCAGCT
>NZ_APCR01000075.1:0-2130 GCF_000410635.1 Comamonas sp. B-9 | reverse complement strand
CCACGGCCCAGCGCGACCAGGCCGCCTACGCCTACCGGGGCGCGGTGCTGTCGGCCCTGGGCGATGTGGAAAACGCGCTGGTCGGCGTGCAGCGCCTGGCCGAACAGGAGCAGGCGGCCGAGCGCCGCCGCGCCGTGCTGGCCCAGACCCTGGGTTATGCCAAGGACCGCTACGAGGCGGGCTATGCGTCCTACCTGGAGCAGATCGACGCCCAGCGCAACCTGTTCCAGGCCGAGACCGAGCTGGTCAACCTGCGCCAAAGCCGGCTGGACAACCAGATTGCGCTGTACCGCGCGCTGGGCGGAGGCTGGTCGGCCGATGCGGTGCTGCCGAGCGCCGCAGTGCAACCCGCCGCCGCAGATTAGGCGGGGCTTAAGCCGGGCGCAAAGCGTTGCGCTCAGCCCTCAGACAGGCCTTGCCAGGGGGGATCCCGGCGTGGCAGGCGCTGGCGCCGCCGCATAATGCGCGAATGCCCCATTCTGGGGCGTTTTGTGCAGAAAGGCGGTGCGCCTGCGCCTTCTGCAGCTGCCGGGTATTGCTGCCATGTCTGAGACTGTTGTTTTGCGGGGGCCTGAGCGCCCCGATCTGTTGCGCCACGAGGTGCTGGCCGATGTGTTCGAGGCCACCGCCTATGCCCACCCCGAGCAGGTGGCGCTGATGGCCGGGGCGCGGCAGCTGACCTATGCCCAGCTCGATGCCGACGCCAGCCGCGCGGCACACCGGCTGATGGAAGCGGGCATTGGCCCGGGCGATATGGTGGGCCTGTGGCTGCCGCGCGGCATTGCGCTGCTCAGCCTGCAGCTGGCCATTGCCAAGACGGGCGCCGCCTGGCTGCCCTTTGACAGCGAGACACCCCCTGAGCGCATTGCGACCTGCCTCGAAGACGCCAGTGCCAAGGCGCTGCTGATGGCCGCTGCCACGCCCCAGCAGGGCCTGCGCGATGCCCAGGTGCTGTGCCCGCTGCTGACCGATCTGGACCTGCTGGCCGAGCTGCCCGCTGGCACCCCGCTGCGCCGGCGCAGCAATGCCCAGCCCGGCGATCCGGCCTATGTGATCTACACCAGCGGCTCGACCGGCAAGCCCAAGGGTATCGCCATCAACCAGGGCAGCATCTGCCACTTTTTGCGCAGCGAGAATGCGCGCCTGGGCGTGCGCCTGGGTGACAAGGTCTACCAGGGCTTCTCGGTGGCCTTTGACATGTCCTTCGAGGAGATCTGGATCAGCTACCTGGTGGGTGCCACCTTGTGGATTGCGCCGCGTGAGATTGCCGGCGACCCCGAGGCGCTGCCCCAGGCCTTGCTGGAGCAGCAGGTCACCGTTCTGCATGCCGTGCCCACCTTGCTGGCGCTGTTTGCCCAGGATGTGCCCAGCCTGCGCATCATCAACCTGGGTGGTGAGATGTGCCCCGAAGCGCTGGTCGATCGCTGGGCGCGTTCGGGCACCGGCGCGCCGCGCCAGCTGTTCAACACCTATGGGCCGACCGAGGCCACGGTATCGGCCAGCCTGGCTGAGCTGCAGGCGGGCGAGCCCGTCACCATCGGCACGCCGCTGCCCAACTACAGCATGGTGGTGGTGCAGGTGATCGAGGCGGACAGCTTTCCCGCCGGCACTGCGCCCCGCTTGGTGGGGCTGCCAGCGGGCGAAGTGGGGGAGCTGTGCATTACCGGCCCCGGCGTGGCCGCTGGCTACCTGGGCCGGCCCGAGCTGACGGCCGAGAAGTTCTTGGACAACCCCTGGCCGGCAGGGCCGCACGACACGCGCCTCTACCGCACCGGCGACCTGGCGCGCATCGATGAAAAAGGCCAGATGCAATGCCTGGGCCGGGCCGATGACCAGGTGAAGATCCGGGGCTTTCGCGTCGAGCTGGGCGAGATCGAGGCCGTGCTGGCCCAGCAGCCCGGTGTGGGCACCACGGCGGTGCTGCTGCGCAAGGACGACGGCATCGACCAGCTGGTGGCCTTTTATGTGCCGCTGGATGCGCCCGCCAGCCCCAGCCACGCCGCGCTGCGCAGCGCGCTGGCCGAGCGCCTGCCGCCCTATATGGTGCCGGCCCGCTTTGAGGCGCTGGCGCTGATGCCGCGCCTGACCTCGGGCAAGATCGACCGCAAGGCGTTGCGTGCCGCCGCGCTC
>NZ_APCR01000066.1:0-1509 GCF_000410635.1 Comamonas sp. B-9 | reverse complement strand
AACACGACCACGCAAAGCTACGAGTCCAACACTACGAACAACACCGACACCAAGTCCACGGTGGGCAATACGCCAGCTAGCCTGGCTACCACCAATGTGCTGACCTTGGTCAATGGCAGCCCCGTGCCCGCTGGCTACCTGGCCAAGCCTGGTGATGTGCTGACCTATACCGTCAGCGTCACCAACAGTGGTGGCACGGCAGGTAGCACCGATGTGGGCCAGACCGTGCCAGCAGGTACCACTTACACCGGCTCGGGTGAGGGTTGGAGTGCAGGTTGTGCTGCGGCGTCCAGCACCTGTAGCCAGACGGTGGCAGTGAGTGCGAACCAAACCAGCACCGTGCAGTACACGATCACCGTTGCTAGCCCAGGCAGCACCGCGACCATCGTGGACACCGTCACCAGTTCGGTGGGCACCTGCACGACTTGCCAAGTCACCACCGACACGCAGCATGCAGACATGCAGGCCACCGTGACGGTGACGCCAGGCACGACCAGCACGACCGGCGTTGAGCTGACCTATACCGCCGTTTGCAAAAACAACGGCCCACAAAGCGCTATCAACGCAACTTGCGTGGTGACCGCACCAGCTGGTGCATCGGCAGCAATCTGCACACCAACCAGCCCAGCGGCGAGCTTGGCTTCGGGTGAGAGCATCACCTGCGTTACCAAGCTCACGCCAAGCACGGCTGGTGACTATGCCGTGAGCGTGGCTACCAGCAATGACTTGTACGACGCAGCGCCAAGCAACAACACTGCCAACACCACCGTCAAGGTCAATACGCCAGCGGCGCTGAACATCACCAAGACCTTGGCGCAAGTCAATAGCGCTGCTGTGCCAGCCAACTATGCAGCCCAGATTGGCGACAAGCTGACCTACGCAATGGTTGTGACCAACACGGGTGGTACATCCGGCACCACGGTGCTGACCGAGACCGTGCCAGAGGGCACCCGCTTTGTAGGCGGCCTCACTCCTAACGAGAGCCAGGGTTGGAGCCAAGCACCGGTCTGCGAAGCAGCAGGAAGCACCTGCGAGCAAAGCGTGACGGTGCCAGCGCAAAGTGCCGAAGGTGTGGCCGGTGAGCGGACCGTAGAGTTCACGGTGGAAGTGCTTGCCCCAGCGACCAGCAACGGCAAGATTACCAATACCGTGAGCAGCGACATTGCTGCAGCTTGTGCCTCTGGTACTTGCTCGGTTGAAACTGCCAACGCCGTCGCCGACATGCAAGCGCAGATCACCAACATCCCAGCTTCGGCTGTGGTGGTCGGCCAAAGCGTGAGCATCACCGGTACCTGTACCAATAACGGCCCGGCCAATGCGGTCAACGCCAGCTGTGCCATGGTGATCAGTAATGGTGCTTCCACTATCAACGCCACTTGCGATGCAGCCAAGACCTTGGCAGTGAGTGAGACGCTGAGCTGCTCGGTGACTTTCACCGCTGCCCAAGGCGACATCAGTGCGACCATCAATGCAGCAACGCAGAGCTACGAGTCCAACACTGCGAACAAC
>NZ_KE148538.1:17042-17428 GCF_000410635.1 Comamonas sp. B-9 | reverse complement strand
GCCTGGCCTTGCTGGTAATGCTGGCAGCAGCGCCGCTGGCCGGCCTGGAAGGGGCCAGCGCCGAGACCCTGCGCCAGGCCAATGCCCAGGGCCTGCAGCATGCGCTCTGGGGCGCGGCGGGCCTGGCCTTGCTGGCCTGGCTGGTCTGCCTGCGCATGGCCAAGCCGCAGGCGCAGTCACTCACCGATGCCCAGCCGGTGGGCGACAGCAGTAGCGCTTGCGCCTGAGCCTGTTCTAAGCGGCTACAGGGGTTGGACCAGGTAGACGCAGCGCTGGCCGCCTTCGAGCAGGTATTCGCTGCGCTCCAAGGTCGCGAGGCCTTCGACCACCTCCTGGAACAGCGCTTGTTCCGAACGGCAAAAGCCCCGGCAGCTTTGCGCCGCCGC
>NZ_KE148538.1:16483-17015 GCF_000410635.1 Comamonas sp. B-9 | reverse complement strand
AGCAGCCAGCCTTGGGGATGGGGCTCGACATGGGCCATATAGCCCTCTTGCGTGCGGACCTCGGCCAGTTGGGTCAGGCGCTCGGGCAGGCCGGGGGCGGTGCAGGCTTGGCGGTAGCGGCAGCGTGATTGCGCTTCGCGCTCGCTGATCATGCCGTCCATGCCCTGCTGGCCAAACAGTTTTTCGATCGCGCCAATCAGCTGCACCGTGAGCTGGGCATGGGCGTCGGGGAAGTAGCGCTGGCCCGCTGCGGTCAAGGTCCACAACTGGCGCGGCCGGCCCGCACCGGCCGGCTTTTGCAGATCGGCCTGCACGAGGCCCTGGTCGGCCAGCTTGTTGATCTGCTGGCGCGCGGCCTCGGCCGTCATCTGCAGCGCGCGCGCCAGGTCGGCGGTGCTGGCGGGGGCCTGGCGCTTGAGGGCCTCGAGCATGCGCATGGTGGACGAGGGATCGATGGGGGTCGATGGCATTTATTTATACAAGTAATAGCTTGTTTTATTGTTTGGGACGGGGAATTATCAAAGACAATGCT
>NZ_KE148538.1:16066-16338 GCF_000410635.1 Comamonas sp. B-9 | reverse complement strand
CTGACCGGCGCGGTCGCCATGCATGCGATCAATGTGCATATCGTCACCACCATCCTGCCCTCGGTGGTGCAGGAGATTGGCGGCCTGGCCTGGTATGCCTGGAGCACCACCTTGTTTGTTGTGGCCTCGATCATTGGCGCGGCGCTGGCGGTGCGCATGCTGGCCCGCTGGGGCGCGCGGGGTGCCATGCTGGCGGGCCTGCTGGTGTTTGGCCTGGGCAGCCTGCTGTGTGCAACCGCGCCATCCATGCCGATGCTGCTGCTGGGCCGCGC
>NZ_KE148538.1:0-15760 GCF_000410635.1 Comamonas sp. B-9 | reverse complement strand
CGGGCCGCAGATCGCGCTGCTGGCGCTGTCGGTGCTCTTGGTGGCTGCCGCCAGTGTGGTGACTGCGCCGCTCTGGCAATGGCTGCTGAGCGCAGCCGGCTTGCTGGCCGGTGCGGCCGCGATCTGGCATGAGCGCCGCGCCCGCCGCCGCTTGCTGCCCCAGGGCGGCACGGCGCTCGGCCAGCCGCTGGGCATGCTGTACGCCGCCGTCGCCTTGCTGCTGGTGGGCACGATGACGGAGGTGTTTGTACCCTATCTGCTGCAGCACCTGCATGGCCTGCAGCCTTTGACAGCCGGCTATGTGACGGCCTTGCTTGCGGGCGGCTGGTCCGTGGCCTCGGTGCTGTTCTCGGGCAAGAGCGGCCGGGCGGGCCGGGCGCTGATGCTGATCGGACCGGTGCTTTGCACCTTGGCCTTGGTGGCCTTGGCGCTTGCGATGCCCTGGCAGGGGATGGCGGCCCTGGTGGTCTGCGGCATCGCGCTGGCCGTGCTGGGATTGGGGGTGGGCATGGCCTGGCCCCATGTGCTCAATGCCATCATGCACAGCGCCAGTGCGCAGGAGGCCGACAGCGCCGCCTCGGGCATCACGACGGTGCAACTCTATGGCATGGCAGTGGGCGCAGCGCTGGTGGGCCTGGTGGCCAATGTGCTGGGGCTGACGGCGCTGGCCGAACCGGCAGCGCTGGGCCGCTCCGCGCTCTGGTTGTTTGCGGTGTTTGCGCTGTTCCCGGCGCTGGCGGCCTGGTCGCTGCGGCGGTTTTTGCGCCGTGCTGCAGCGCTCTGAGGCATAAAAAAACAGCGGAGCCACCTGGGTGGTCTCCGCTGTTGTGGCGGTGCTGGAGCGGCTGTTTAGCCTAGCAGCAGCGCATCATCGGCGAGCTTTTCGCCGCGCACCTTCTCGAACATCTGCAGCAGATCGGGCACGTCCATCTGGGCGCGCTCCTCACCGCTGACGTCGAGGACCACCTGGCCCTGGTGCAGCATGACGGTGCGGTCGCCCACGTCGAGCGCCTGGCGCATGCTGTGGGTCACCATCATCGTGGTCAGCTGGCCTTCCTCGACGATGCGGGCGGTGAGCTTGAGCACAAAGTCGGCGGTGCGCGGATCGAGCGCGGCGGTGTGCTCGTCGAGCAGCAGAATGCGCGAAGGCTGGAGCGCTGCCATCAGCAGGCTGACGGCCTGGCGCTGGCCGCCCGAGAGCAGGCCGATGCGGTCGGTCAAACGGTTTTCCAGGCCCAGGCCCAGGGTGGCGAGCTTTTCGCGGTAGAGCGCACGGTTGGCTTGCTTGACGGCCTTGGACAGGCCGCGAAAGTTGCCGCGCTCATGCGCCAGGGCCATGTTCTCTTCGATCGACAGGTCTTCGCAGGTGCCGGCCATCGGGTCCTGGAACACGCGGGCCACCTTGTGTGCGCGGTCCCAGACGGGCTTGCGCGTCATGTCTTCACCGTCGATGACGATGCTGCCCGAGTCGACCATCAGGTCGCCGGAGATGGCGTTCAAAAAGGTCGATTTGCCCGCGCCATTGGAGCCGATGACGGTGACGAACTGACCGGCGGGAATATCCAGCGCCATGCCACGCAGCGCGCGGGTTTCGATCGGGGTGCCGGGGTTGAAGGTGATCTTGAGGTCTTTTGCGCTCAGCATGTCTCTCTCCTTGTCAGTGCTTTTTCGCAAAACGACGTTTGAGCTGGGGGATGACCAGCGCGATCGTGACCAGCAAGGCGGTCACCAGGTTCAGATCCTGGGCCTTGAGGCCGATGAAATCGCTGTTGAGTGCCAGTGCAATGAAGAAGCGGTAGACGATGGCGCCGAGGACCACGGCCAGGGTGGCCCAAATCAGCTTGCGCGAAGGCAGGATGGATTCGCCCACGATCACTGCTGCCAGACCGATCACGATGGTGCCGATGCCCATGGAGCTGTCGGCGCCGCCCTGGGTCTGCGCAAACAGTGCACCGGCCAGGCCGACCAGGCCGTTGGAGACCGCCATACCCAGCAGGATCATGCCGCCGGTGTTCACGCCCTGCGCGCGGGCCATGCGGGCATTGGTGCCGGTGGCGCGAATGGCCAGGCCCCGTTCGGTCAGGAAGAACCAGTCCATCGCCAGCTTGGCCAGCACCACAATCGCGCACATCAGCAGTGGGCGGAACACATAGTCTTCGATGCCGGCCGGCTGCAGCTGGTTGAAGAGGGTGGGGTCGTTGATCAGCGGCACATTGGGGCCGCCCATGATGCGCAGGTTGATGGAGTACAGCGCGATCATCATCAAGATGGAGGCGAGCAGGTCCATGATCTTGAGCTTGACGTTGAGCCAGCCGGTGATCAGGCCAGCCACTGCGCCGGCCAAGGTGGCGCCGATGGTGGCCAGAAACGGGCTGTAGCCGCCGGTGATCATCACCGCGCAGACGGCCGCGCCCAAGGGAAAGCTGCCATCGACCGTCAGGTCAGGAAAGCGCAGCAGGCGAAAGGAGATGAACACACCGAGCGCGACCAGCGCAAAGATCAGGCCGATCTCGATGGCTCCCAAAAATGAAAATAAGGTCATGGAGTTTTCTTATCAGAGCTAGTCCGGATAACAAACAAGCCCCGCTTCTGGCGGGGCTGCGTCTTGTCACCCCCTGGGCTGTGCGGGTTGCACAGCCACAGGTGAGGCGGCATCCATCACTGAATGACTTTGGCAGCCGACTTGATCAGCTCGTCGGACAGCTTGATGCCTTGCTTCTCAGCGGCACCGGGGTTCACATGCAGTTCCATCTTGCTGGAGACTTCGGTCTTGATGTCGCCGGGCTTTTCACCCTTGAGGATACGCGCCACCATGCGGCCGGTCTGCTCGCCCAGATCGCGGTAGTTGATACCCAGGGCCGCCACGGCGCCACGGGCGACGGAATCGGTGTCCGAGGCCACCAGCGGCAGCTTGGAATCCTGGCCGACCTTGACCAGGGCTTCATAGGACGACACCACGTTGTTGTCGGTGTTGGTATAGATCACATCGGCCTTGCCCACCAGCGAGCGCGCTGCGCTGGAGACATCGACCGAGCGGGGCGCGGCTGCTTCGACCAGGGTCATACCCATCTTGGGCAGCAGCTCCTTGAGTTCCTTGACCACCACGGCAGAGTTGGCCTCGCCGGGGTTGTAGACCATGCCCACGCGCTTGGCATTGGGCACCACTTTCTTGAGCAGCTCCATCTGCTTGTCCAGCGCCAGCAGGTCGGAGACACCGGTCACGTTGTTCTTCGATGGCTCCCAGCTGGGCACCAGCTTGGCGGCCACGGGGTCGGTCACCGCAGAGAACACCACCGGCACGGTCTTGGTGGCGGCGACGACGGCTTGGGCCGATGGCGTGGCGATGGCAACGATGGCATCGGGCTTGTCACCGACAAACTTGCGGGCGATCTGCGCGGCAGTGCCAGGGTTGCCCTGGGCGCTTTGGTACTGCCACTTGAGGTTCTTGCCTTCTTCGAATCCCTCGGCCTTGAGTGCCGCCTTGACGCCGTCGCGCACGGCGTCCAGCGCAGGGTGTTCCACGATGGCCGTCACGGCCACCGATTTCTGGTCTGCTGCCTGTGCGGGCGCGATGGCCGCGATTGCCAGTGCCACTGCGCCCAAGGGGGCCCAAGCCAATTTCTTCATGCGTATATCTCCGCCAAATATGTTGAATTGCGTTTGCAGCACTGCTGCTTGATCCGCCCCCTGTAACAACAGGTGGCAAACAGGTAGCAGCAGTCTACACCCCACCACCCATGGGATGACACATTTGTGATCTATGGGATTGCCCTAGTTGCAGCCCTGCCTGAAAAGCTGTGTTGGCTTGCGCAAGTGGGCGCATGCTTGCAGCTAAATTTCATTTAATAGTCTTTTGAATCAATAAAAATGTGTTTGGCTGAAAAATATGCAGCGCTCTGGCAATAAAACTGTGCCTGAAATTTGGCCTGCGGCAAGCCTGTGACCTGCCGATTTTGCGCACCCAGGGTATTCACCGAGGCGGGGCTTCCTGGTCGGGCGCGGCCCATTGCAAGGCGGCCTTGAGCAGGTTCTGGCGTGTCGCCAACTGCTCCAGGGCTGTGCGCAACTCCGGCTCCAGCTCGCTGCGGCGGCTCAGGATGGAAAAGGACTTGGGGCCGGGTCCTGCCACCATCGCCCATTGGTAGTGGGGGTCGAGTGCCACGACGTAGTAGCTGACACCAAAGGGCCCGAAGCGGCTGATGCTGAAATGCACCGGCATCGGCAGCTGGTAGTGGCTGCTCAGCGCGGCGCCCTTGGCATCGACCGGGGCCATATAGTCCTGCCGGCGGTCCCAGCGGTTGGAGAGCGGATCGTAGGAGGTGGCGATCACCCGCACGCCGCCGTCGTAACGTTGCAGGAACTCATAGCGCTCGCGCGTGCGCAACGCATCTTGCGGCTCCTCGACCTTGGCGGCCTTGTACCACAGGCCCATAAAGCGCTCCAGATCGAGATCGGTGGCCGATACCAGAGGCGCAGGGGTGGGCGCTGCTGCGGGCGCGGATGGCGCTGCGGCCTTGGATGCTACAGGTGCAGGGGGGCGCTTGGCGCGTTTGCTGGGCGCTGCGGGCGCTGTGCCGACGGCCGCAGGGGCTGCGTGGCTGGCGCTGGCCCAGACCAGACCGGCCAGCAGTGCACACACGAGCTTGCGAAGAAGAGGGGTCTGGGCAGCACCCGCTAGATCCCGGACCTGGCAGGGCCCGGGTCGGGCTGAACGGCGGGAAAAGCGGGACCAGACAAACATAGGCCATTGTCCGCACGCCCGTCAGGGCGCGCTTGTCGGCCAAATTCGGCAATCCATTGCGGGCCGGCCCGTGTTTGCCCTGCCATGGAAACCCGAGCAAGCCCGGTCTTTACATGCCCGTGTAGTTCGGTCCGCCGCCGCCCTCGGGCGTCACCCAGACGATGTTCTGGGTCGGGTCCTTGATGTCGCAGGTCTTGCAGTGCACACAGTTTTGCGCATTGATCTGCAGGCGCTGGGCGTTGCCGCCCTGGCTCTCGTCGGCCACGAACTCATAGACCCCCGCCGGGCAGTAACGCTGCTCGGGGCCGGCGTACTGGGCCAGGTTGATCTGCACCGGCACGCTGGCATCTTTCAAGGTCAGGTGGGCGGGCTGGTCTTCGGCGTGGTTGGTGCCGCTGATGAAGACGCTCGAGAGCCGGTCAAAGGTCAGCTTGCCATCGGGCTTGGGGTACTGGATAGGCTTGCATTCCGACGCAGGCTTGAGGTAGGCATGGTCGGGCTTGTCGCGGTGCAGTGTCCAGGGCATGTTGCCGCGCAGCACAAACTGCTCCAGGCCGTTCATGATCGAGGCGGTGACCAGGCCCTTCTTGAACCAGCTCTTGAAGTTGCGGCTCTTGTTGAGTTCTTCGTAGAGCCAGCTCTTTTCAAACGCGGCCGGGTAGGCGCTCAGCTCATCGCCCTGGCGGCCAGCGGCAATGGCTTCAAAAGCGGCTTCTGCGGCCAGCATGCCGGTCTTGATGGCCGCGTGGCTGCCCTTGATGCGGCTGACGTTCAGAAAACCGGCATCGCAGCCCACCAGCGCGCCACCAGGGAACACGGTCTTGGGCAGGCTCATCAGGCCGCCGGCGGTGATGGCGCGGGCGCCATAGCCGATGCGCTTGGCCGGCTTGATGCCCTTGGACTCATCGCCTTCGAGGTAGTAGCGGATGTTGGGGTGGGTCTTCCAGCGCTGCATCTCCTCGAACGGAGACAGGTAGGGGTTGGAATAATCCAGACCGGTGATGAAGCCCAGGGTGACCTTGTTGTCATCGAGGTGGTAGAGGAAGGCGCCACCGTAGGTGTCATTGTTCATCGGCCAGCCGGCGGTGTGCATCACAAAGCCGGGCTGGTGGCGCTGCGGATCGATCTCCCAGAGTTCCTTGACGCCCAGACCATAGGTCTGCGGGTCCTTGCCCTCGTCGAGCTTGAACTTGGCGATCAGCTGCTTGCCCAGGTTGCCGCGCGCGCCTTCGGCAAAGATGGTGTATTTGCCATGCAGCTCCATGCCCAGCTGGAACTCGCCGGTGGGCTCGCCGTTCTTGCCGACGCCCATGTTGCCGGTGGCCACGCCCTTGACCGAGCCGTCGTCGTTGTAGACCACTTCAGCGGCGGCAAAGCCGGGGAAAATCTCGACGCCCAGGGCCTCGGCCTGCTCGGCCAGCCATTTGACGACAAAGCCCAGCTGCACGATGTAGTTGCTTTCGTTGTGAAAGCAAGGGGGCAGCAGCCAGTTGGGCGTGCGCAGACCAGATTTTTCGCTGAGGAAAATCATCGCGTCTTCGGTCACCGGCTGGGTCAAAGGCGCGCCCTTGGCTTTCCAGTCGGGGATCAGCTCGGTCAGCGCGCGCGGGTCCATGATGGCGCCCGACAAGGTGTGGGCGCCAGGCTCGGACCCTTTTTCCAGCACGACGACGGAGACATCGCTGCCTTTTTCCGCTGCCAGCTGCTTCAAACGGATGGCCGTGGCCAGGCCGCCTGGGCCGCCGCCGACGATGACAACGTCGTACTCCATCGACTCGCGGGGGCCATATTGGGCCAGTATTTCTTCGTTGGTCATCGGGGCTCCGTACAAATTCTTTTCAAGCGGGTGGCAGGCATGCGGCAGATCTGAGCCTGGGTTGCATGCAGTGCCATGGATTTTATGAGGATGTTGCAGTGCGGTAACCGCCCTGATCCTAGGGTTAGCCCTAGATTTAGGCGCTTCTCCGCTCTGATTTCTGAGACAGGGGCTTTGTGCCTGTGAAAGTCGGCGACAAGGCGCTGTCGCCGGCGTTCATGGACGCACCGTAAGATGCGAGTCTATGAAAATCTTGCTGCCTGACCACAAACGCTGGGTTCATGACTCGGTGATGGACGTTCGCTGGGGAGATATGGACAGTCTGGGCCATGTCAACAACACCGTCTATTTTCGCTACATGGAAAGCGCGCGCGTGGAGTGGCTGCGCTCGACACGCGACACGCCCCATGGCGCGGGCCAGGGCCCGGTGGTCGTCAACTGCTTTTGCAATTACCTGCGGCAGATCGAGTACCCGGCCCAGCTGGTTGTGAAGATGTATGTCAGCGATGCGGCGCGCACGGCCTTTGAGACCTGGTACCACATTGAGAGGCAGGATGCGCCCGGCGAGGTCTACGCCAGCGGCGGCGCCACCGTGCTGTGGGTGGACTTTGCGCGCCAGAAGGCGGTGGATCTGCCCGACTGGATGCGTGGCATGGTGGAAGGCTGATAACACCGGATTTTGCTGCGGTTTGCTGATGTGCGATGCGATATTGCGATGCAGTGTTGCTATGCAATGTATAGCAAATTAAAACCTGTGGCAGTTTTGGGGTTGGTCGGCGCTCGGGCGCCATGCCATGCATCCCGCGCAGGCATGAAAAAGCCCGGTGAAGGCCTTCCCTGGCGGGAAGTCTTGCACCGGGCGGCTCTGGGGCCGAAGCGGATCAGTGGCGTGGCAGCGCGTAGGCGATCACATAGTCGCCCCGGTCGGGCGAGTTGCGTGCGCCGCCGGCCGAGACCAGCACAAACTGCTGGCCCGTCACCGGCGATTGGTAGCTGATGGGCGTGCCCTGGCTGCCCACGGGCAGGCGGGCTTTCCACACTTCCTGGCCGGTGCCGGTTTCATAGGCGCGCAGGTAGTAATCCTGCGTAGCGGCGATAAAGACCAGACCGCCTTGCGTGGCCATGGTGCCACCAATGGTGGGCATGCCAATGGGGATGGGCAGACCCATCTTGATGCCGAAGGGGCCCGTGTCCTTGACAGTGCCGACCGGCACCTGCCAGGCGATCTGCTGGGTCTTCAGGTCCACGGCAGTCAGCGTGCCGAAAGGCGGCTTCTGGCAAGGGATCTCCAGCGGCGACATGAAGCGCACCTTGGCGTTGATCGCGTAGGGCGTGCCATCGAGCGGCACGGGCTTGGTGATCGCGGCGGCCTCGTTGCCGTCGGACTTGGCGCCGGCGTCAGCCGGGTCGGCCTTGATCAGCTGCACTTCCAGGCCCACGCGCATGTCGTTGATGAACAGGTAGTTGTTGGTCGGGTCGACCGAGATGCCGCCCCAGTTCATGCCGCCCAGCGAGCCGGGCAGGTTCAGCGAGGCATCGGTGCCCGGTGGCGTGAACAGGCCGGTGTAGCGCTTGGATTTGAACTTCAGGCGGCACAGCAACTGGTCAAACGGCGTCGCACCCCACATGTCGGATTCGCGCATATCGTCGGCGCCGATGTTGGGCATGCCCACCGAGAAGGGCTGGGTGGGCGAGTAGGTCTCGCCGTCGATCTTGCCGGCGGGCACGCGGCGCTCTTCCACCTGGGTCAGCGGCTGGCCGGTCGCGCGGTCCAGCACAAAGATCTGGCCGGCCTTGGTGCCAAACACCAGCGCAGGCGTGGTCTTGCCAGCGGCGCCGGGGAAGTCCACAAACGAGGGCTGCATCGGCACATCGAAGTCCCAGAGGTCATCGTGCACGGTCTGGTAGACCCATTTTTCCTTGCCGGTGCTGGCATCGACGGCCAGCATCGAGGCGCCGTACTTGCGGTCCAGCGCGGTGTGCTTCACACCCCAGAGGTCGACTGCCGCGCTGCCCACGGGCATGAACACGGTGTTGGACTGCGGGTCGTAGGACATCGGTGCCCAGACATTCGGGGTCGAGCGCACATAGGTCTTGCCGTCGGCAGGAGCGGCCTGGTCCTCGGGGTTGCCCGGGTCAAAGGCCCAGCGCAACGCGCCCGTCACCACGTCAAAGCCACGCACCACGCCGCCAGGCATGTCGGTGCTGACGTTGTCGGCCACGCGGCCGCCGATCACGATGGTGGTGCCGGCCAGAGTGGGGGCAGAGGTGGGGTAGTACTCGCCCTTGTCGGCACCCTTGCCCATGCCATTGCGCAGGTCCACGCGGCCGTGGGTGCCAAAGTCTTCGCAGAAGGCGCCGGTGTCGGCGTCAAGCGCGATCAGCTCGGGCGCCACGCTGTTCATCAGAATGCGGCGCTGGCAGGCGGCGCCAGGCGCCACGCTGACAGCTTGCACTGGCGTTGCACCGGCCACGCTGGGTTGGCTCAGGGGCTGGCCAGCGTCAAAGTAGGCCAGGCCACGGCAGCGCATCCATTTTTTCTGCTTGGCATTGATCTCGGTCTTCCACAGCTCCTTGCCGGTGGTCGCGTCCAGCGCGATCACATTGTTGTGCGGGGTGCAGACAAAGACCTGGTTGCCGATCTGCAGCGGGGTCAGCTGGTCTTCGGCGCCACCACCGCCAGGGCTCACCGGCACATCGCCGGTCTGGTAGCGCCAGGCTTCTTGCAGATCCTTGACATTGCTGCGCGTGATCTGGTCCAGCGCGGCAAAGCGGGTGCCGCCCGGCGTGCTGCCATAGTGCGCCCAGTCAGCAGGTGCCTGGCCCTTGGCCACCGGTTGCAGCACGGTCGCATCCGACTGGGCCGACACCGAGGCGTGGGGCAGGAACATGCCGCCCACGGTCGCCAGGCAGCCCAGCAGCAGCAGGCCGGCCACCACGGTGGAGCCGGACTTGCCCGCTGCTTGGCCGCGCGCGCGGCGTAGCACGGGCAAGGTCAGCGCCACCAAAATACCGATACCGGCGAGCAGCAGCAGGCGCGAGACCAGGGGCCAGAAATCCAGGCCCACATCGGCCAGGGCCCAGACCGCCGTTGCCAGCAACGTCAGCGCATACAGCCAGGCGCCACCAGGGCGTGCGGCGGCAATCAGCACGCCCGAGACGATCAGCGCAACACCGCTGATCAAAAAGTACCAACTGCCCTGCAGTGCCACCAACTGGTAGCCATAGACAGCAAAGAACAGGCCCGAGGCCAGCAGGCACAGGCCCAGGAAAAGCAGCCAGGCCTTGGAAGCCAAGCCGAGTCGCGTGTTATGTTTATCCATTGTCACTATTGAAGTTATGCGAATCGCTGCATCGCCGTGGGCAGGCAGATGGCGGGCCTGGGCCGCAAGGCCAGGCAGGCCCATCGCATGGGCTGGAGAGAGGCGCGGCTTGATCTATGTCATGTCCGCGACAGCGCATTATCGGCGCGGAACAAAGCCGGGGAAGGCGGTGGGTGCAATTTTTGCCGGCGAGCTAAGCGCCGGCACTTGTAAGCAAATCCCCGTGCAGCGGGGTGTGACTGCGCTTGCGGTACCCGGTAGGACCGATCGGGCTCAGGAAGCGCTGGCCTTGGGCAGCGGTGCCTGCCAGCGCGCGACAAACCAGAAGTAAAAGCCCGCTGCGGCAAAGATGGCCGCCATCACGCCCAGCAGCAGCTGCATATCGGGGTTGTTGGCATAGGGCCCCCAGATGACCCGGCCGAGCAAAACGGCCACGACTACGGCAGAAATCAGCGCGCAACGCCGGTTGCGGGCCAGCACCCGTTTCTCGGCCTGTGCAATGAACAGCTCGGCATGCTCGCCGCTAAAGCCCGCCGCATCCAGCTTGGCCAACAAGTCTTCGCGCGACTTGCCTTTGAGAATGTCGCGTGCCAGCAGAAAACGAAGAACTTTGTTGGATGCGGAATCGGCCATGGTGTGAAGAGAAAACAGCAAGAGAGAGCATAGAGCGCCCGCAGGCGCAGGACGCCCATTGTGCCTGCCCTGGCTAAGCCCTGAACAGTGCAGGTGTGAGACTAGGGTAAACCATATAATTCGTCAATGTATCTGCAATTTATGACTAAATGACTAATTAAAACAAATAATATGACGCTTTAATATGTTCATTTTGACAATGCTTGGTTGTAACATTTGTCCATCATCCACCCTGATCAGAGAGCCTGACATGAGCGACAGAACCAGCAAAAAGACCGCCCAAACCTCCCCCGCCAGCGCTGCCAAGGCCGGTGTCGGCGACAAGAAAGTCACCATCCTGGGCGCCGGCAAAATCGGCTTTGCGATGGCGGTGCTGCTGCAGGCTGCGGGCGGCTACCAACTGCGCATTGCCGACCAGTCCAAGGCGCAGCTCAAGGCGGCTGCCGCGCTGGGCCTGGAGACCGTGCACATCGGCAAGGGCGGTGATCTGCTGCCGGCGGTGCAAGGCCAGTTTGCCGTGCTCAATGCGCTGCCTTTCCACATGGCCATCGAGGTGGCAGGCGTCGCCGCCGCCCATGGCGTGCATTACTTCGATTTGACCGAGGATGTGCAGTCCACCCATGCGATCCGCAAGATCGCAGCCAAGGCTGGCAGCGTGCTGATGCCCCAGTGTGGCCTGGCTCCCGGCTTTATCGGCATTGTCGGCAATGACGTGGCCCAGCATTTCGACACCTTGCACGACCTGAAAATGCGCGTCGGTGCGCTGCCCCGCTACCCCCAGGGCAGCCTGCGCTACAACCTGACCTGGAGCACCGAGGGCCTGATCAACGAGTACATCAACCCCTGCGAGGCCCTGGTGGATGGCCAGCCGCTGACCGTGCATGCGCTCGAAGGCTTGGAGACCTTTGCGCTCGACGGCATCGAGTACGAGGCCTTCAACACCAGCGGCGGTCTGGGCACCTTGACGGAAACCTGGGCCGGCAAGGCGCGCAATGTGGACTACAAGTCCATCCGCTACCCCGGCCACTGCGCCATCTTGAAGATCTTGCTCAACGAGCTCAAGCTGCGTGACAAGCGCGAGCTGCTCAACGAGATCTTCGACAACGCCATTGCCGCCACGCGCCAGGATGTGATCGTGATCTTTGCCAGCGCCAGCGGCTACAAAGGCGAGCGCCTGATGCAGGAGTCCTATTCGGCCCGTATCGTGGGCACCACGGTGGCCGGCCACGCACTCACGGCCATCCAGCTGACGACGGCCGCCGGCATCTGCTGCGCGCTGGATCTGGTGGCCAGTGGCGTGCTGCCGCAAAAGGGCTTTATCGCGCAAGAGTCTATCGGGCTGGCCGATTTTCTGGCCAACCGCTTTGGCCAGTACTACCGCGTGCAGGACCTGAACGCATCGCTGGCGGCCTGAGCCACGCCCCTCGCTGCCCGCCCGGCGAGTGGCTGCCAACTCCTGCCCCAAGGCGCGGCAGCTGGTCTGGCCACCGGGCCAGGGTCGGTGTGGGGTGCATACATCTATCCACTAAAAAATGGCTGCTTTCGTCCCTGGCAGGGGAGGAAAGCAGCTATTATTTTTGTAGTTTCAGAAAGTATGTGCTGTGACTAAATGCTAGTCGTTGCCCACTTCTGTACTGCGCAATAGGTGACTTGTATCAAGCAATGTCTCTGTGGTGATCGATAGCGATTGCTATGTTGCGCAAGCCAAGATAGATTGCGTCGGCTCCTCACACAAGTTGTGACGCTAGTGACCAAATAAATCGAATGGCACGGTTGCTGAAAGCGCCGCATGGCTTGCCATGCGGCTGCGGGCAGCGTTTTGCTCTTTGTGGGGCTTTTCAGTACACATGCGGCCTGCAGCATCCTTGGGAATGGGAATGCCTGGCTCAGATACCAAGGAATCGTCATATGGCAGATCACAACTCCAACGAAACGCTTGCCAGTCCGTCCCGGCGCAAGGCGCTGACCCGCATGGGCCTGGCCGCAGGCTCGGGGATGGTCTGGTCGCTGCCGCATATCGCTAGCGCGGCAGCGACGCCGCTCAAGTGCGCCGGCGCCTATACCGACACGCTGTTCCACACCCGCAATCTGACGCAGTTTGCGCGTGAAGCCAATGGCCTGAGCCAGGGTGGTCTGCAGATCGAGGTGGTCTCCAATGCCAAGCTGATGCCGATGAACCAGGTCATGCCTGCGCTCAGCAAGGGTGATCTGGCGATCGGTGAGATCTTCATGTCGAACTTCAGCGACCAGTACCCCGCCTTTGCCATCGATTCGCTGCCCTTTATCGTGCGCAGCTTTGACGATGCCAAGCGCCTGTGGGTCGCCACGCGCGAGCCGATCGAAGCGCTGCTGAAAAAGCAGGGCATTCGCCTGCTCTACACCGCGCCATGGCCTGGCCAGGGCCTGTTCTCGCGCGCGCCGGTGAACAAGCTCGATGACGTCAAGGGCCAGAAATTCCGCGTCAACAATGTCGCCTCCAAGTACATCGCCGAAGTGGCGGGTGCGCCCCCGGTCGACACGCCTGCCAATGACCTGGCCAAGGCCATCCAGGCCGGCAAGGTCGATGTCATGCTGACATCGAGTACCACTGGTGTGGACAGCCAGTCCTGGAACGCGATGGGCATCTTCATCGACATGCGCGCCTGGATTCCGAAGAACCTGATCCTGATGAGCGAGAAGAGCTGGTCGGGCCTTACCGACGGCGCCAAGACGGCGCTGGACACCGCCGCCAAGCAGGCCGAGGCGCGCGGCTGGCAGCTGGCCAAGGATGCCGACGATGCCGCGCAGAAGGTGCTGGTCGAGCATGGCACCAAGATCAGCCAGCCTTCCTACGAGCTGCGCCGCGCGCTGGACCTGATGGGCGAGAAGTTCGCCCGGGAGTGGTCGTCCAAGGCCGGTGTGGATGGTGCTGGCGCCTTGCTGAACTACTACTTCCCCAAGAAGTAAACCCTTCGCAAGTGCCCGTGGGCCTGCATGGCGGGCCACGCTGCGCCAGAGATCAAAAAACCGCCGGTGCCTGCCAAGGGCATCGGCGGTTTTTGCATGCAGGTGCGGCGATTTACTTGGCGTAGATGTTCGCGATTTCGCTGGCGAACTTGTGCATCAGCTGCGGGCGGCGCAGCTTCAAGGTCGGGGTCATCAGGCCGTTGTCGATGGTCCAGGGATCGGTGACCAGGTAGACGGCGCGCGGCACCGCATACTTGGCAAGGCCCTGGCACTGCGCGGCGATGCGCTCCAGCGCGATCTTGCGCACGGCGCTGGCCTGCAGGCTGACGCTGTTGTCCGGGTCCAGGCCCAGGCTGGTGGCCAGCTGCTTCCATTCTTCGCGGTTGACGACGGCGACACAGGCGATAAAGGGCTGGTGCTCGCCGACGACAAAGCTTTGCTCGAACAGCGGATCGGCGCAGAGCGCCTGCTCGATGTCCGAGGGAGGCACCTTCTCGCCGGTGGCCGTGACGATGATCTCCTTGATGCGGCCCACAATGCGCACTTCACCACCCACCAGCTCGGCCTGGTCGCCGGTGCGCAGCCAGCCGTCGTCGGTAAAGGCCTGGCGCGTGTCCTCCGGGCGGCCCCAGTAACCCATCATGATGTTGGGGCCGCGTGCCTGCAGCTCCTTGTTCTCGCCAATGCGCACTTCCATGCCATCGAGTGGCTTGCCGACGGTCGATGGGTCGTTGTGCTGCAGCGAGTTGGCGGTCAGCACTGGCGAGGTCTCGGTCATGCCAAAGCCCTGCAGCACATTCAGGCCCAGGCCCAAAAAGCTGTGCGACACCACCGAGGGGATGGCCGCGCCACCCGTCACTGCAATGCGCAGCCGGCCGCCAAACAAATCCAGAATCGGCTGGGCCACCTTCTTTTGCAGCAACGACCAGGGCAGCCAGCGCGCCCAGCCGCCTTGCGGTGCGTCGGTGTTGATGAGGCCATGGGCCTGGCAGTGGCGGGCCCAGCCTTTGGAGACGGCGGCTGCAAACATCGCGCGCTTGAAGGCCGACCTGGCCAGCTTTTCCTGGATCTTGGCGTAGATGCGTTCGTAGATGCGGGGTACGGAGACGAGGATGGTCGGGCGGATGCTGAGCATGTCCTCGGCCAGCAGCGCGACCGAGCGGGCATAGACCACCGTGCTGGCCACTGCCATCGGCAGGTAGTAGCCGCAGCTGCGCTCAAAGGTGTGCGAGACCGGCAGAAAGGACAGAAAGACATCGTCCTGCGTTGGCACGACGCGGCCGAGCACGGCCTTGACGTCGCTCAGCACATTGTGGTGGCTCAGCATCACACCCTTGGGCTTGCCGGTGGTGCCGCTGGTGTAAACGATGGCAGCCATGTCCTGCGCTTCTGGCGCTTGGCGTGCTTGCGATGGGGTGCTGTTGCCATCGGCCTCGGCCAGCCAGTCCTGCAGACGGACCAGGCGCGGCAGACCTTCGCTGCCGGCCAATACCGGGATGGGCGCTTGCTGCGGGTCGTCAATCACCACGCAGCGCAGCGCGGGCAGCGGCGTGCCAGTCGCCACGATCTGCTCCCAGGTCTCCAGGCGGTTGATGAGCAGCAGCGAGGCGGCCGCATCGGCCAGGATAAAGGCGATATTGCCGGGGTTGTCATTGGCATGCAGCGGCACGGTGGCGCAGGCCTGGGCCATGCCGGCCTGGTCGATGCAGATGGCGTGGACACTGTGTGTGAGCAAGGTGGCAATGCGTGCGCCGCGTGCCAGCTGCAGGCCTTGCAGCGCCTGGCCCCAGCGTGCGACCTGGGCCTGCATCTCTGCCCAGCTGAACGATTGCCAGGCATCGGTTGCGGTATCAAACCAGCGGTAGGCTTCACGTTCAGGGCTGTGGTTGCAGCGGTAGGCAAACAGCGCGGGCAGGGTGGTCAGGGCGCTGAGCTCAGGGGCCAGCGGCGCTGGAAGTTGGGCGTTCATATCTCTCTCATTCTCCTCGGGCGTCATCATCGCATTGGCGCGCCATGGTTGGGGCCATTTGCGGGCCGGATGGCCTGCGCGCTTGCAGCGATTTGCAACGAGGCGATTGTCTGCAGTGCGCGGCGGCAGCTGCAGATATTTGGCGGTGTATGCGATTTTTATACCGCATGGGTATCAATATTTGATACTTTTATTGCGCGCGCAACGGGCGAGGTAGGCAGGGGCAGCCCAGCCGCTGCAGGCGCTGCAGTCGCCGCTCAGCGGCTGCCCGAGGGCGCTGCTGGCAGGTCTTCGCGCTGGGCGGGCGCGGCACCGGGCGCCTGCTGGGTCTG